>JAMBLL010000056.1 GCA_023336765.1 Actinomycetes bacterium
AGCGGCCGTATCGGTTCTGATACGATGATCTGATTGATCACGCCGCCAGGAGCCTGGGCCTGGTACACGAAGTCACCGATCGCTACCTGTCCTGTGACGTCTCCGCCGATGTGGACCTGGCGTCCCTGATCCGTGATGCGACCTCCCCTTTGGTCTCCTTCAACGATACCTCACTCCTCCCTGGCGTGGGTGACAATTTCGCAGTCCGAACGCGACCAGTCGCCGGGGCCATGTATCGTGTGGCTTCACCCGATATCGACGGGTGTGGGAGACAACAGTGCCTGACATCTCGGGAATCTGGGAGGCCATCAAGCGGGGCCTTGGTGGTGGAACCAAGCAGCAGAAGCTTGGCGCCTTCATCGGTGTGTTCACACCGTCGATTCTCACGATCCTTGGTGTGATCCTGTACCTGAGGACGGGCTGGGTCGTGGGAAGCGTCGGCCTCCTCCAGGCCCTCCTGATCGTGGTCATCGCGAATACCGTGACGCTCGTTTCTGCGTTGTCGATCTCGGCGATCGCATCGAACATGAAGGTCGGAGCGGGTGGAGGGTATTACATCATCTCTCGAAGTCTCGGGATCGAAATTGGCGCCGCGATCGGGATCCCGTTGTACCTCGCGATGACGCTGTCGGTGACCCTGTATGCGTTCGGCCTTGCCGAGAGCATGGGCGTCGTGTGGGACGACGTGCCTCAAAGGCCGGTCGCTGCGCTGACTGTCCTTGCCGTTGCACTGCTCGCAGCCAAGGGTGCCGGCGTCGCACTCAAGCTCCAGCTACCGATCATGGCCGGGATAGTGCTGTCACTTGTGGCGCTCTTTGCCGGCGCATTCGGATCGTCAACAGACACCGTTTCGCTGATGGGTTCAGCAGTTGGAGGAGCCAGCTTCTGGGAGGTGTTCGCGGTTTTCTTCCCAGCGGTCACGGGGATCATGGCTGGTGTCAGCCTCTCGGGAGACCTGAAGCGTCCGAGCCGGGCCATACCGAGGGGGACGATCGCCGCGGTTCTGACAGGGTTTGTTGTGTACATGATCGTTCCCGTCGTACTAGCTGTCTCTGCCACGCCTGAGGAACTGGTCTCCAACAATCTGATCTGGTTCGATATTGCGGGTTCATGGTCGTTCCTCGTTCTGTGGGGGCTGTGGGGAGCGATCTTCGCGTCTGCGGTGGGGAGCATCCTGGCCGCACCTCGAACGCTCGAGGCGATGGTCGATGACCGTGTGCTCCCGTCGCCATTGGGAGTGAGGCTGGGTCGCATCGATGGGCCGGGTGTGCCCCTCCTCGTGAGCACCGCTCTGGCACTTGTTGCCGTTGCCCTTGGAGATCTTGACGCCATAGCGCCGTTGCTCACAATGTTCTTTCTCACGACCTACGGGACGGTCAACCTGGTCGCGGGCATCGAGCAGCTCAGCGGTGATCCGTCGTACCGCCCTACGTTCAGGATTCCATGGTGGATCTCGCTCGCCGCGGCCCTTGCCTGTTTCTATGTGATGTACCTCATCAACCCGATCGCTCTGGTGGTGGCGGTCGTCTTCGAGTTCGGTGTGTACGTGTTCATGCGCAGGCGTGCCATGACTGCTCCGTGGGGTGACCTGCGACGTGGGGCCCTGATGTCCCTCGTGCGTTCCACGGTGATCCGACTGGCGAAGATGCCTGCCGATCCGAGGAACTGGAGACCCAACATCCTTCTGTTCGCAGGTGACCTCGATCGGAACCCCGATCTTGCGCGGTTCGCGGGATGGTTGGTCCAGGACAGAGGGATCCTCACCGTGGCCAAGCTGGTGCGCGGTCCCATCCGTGAGCTGAGCACGGAGCGTGCTGAACAGGTGGCTGCGCTTGCGAGGCAGCTTGAGGACCTGAGCGTGATCGGGTTCGCTGAAGTGGACATCGTTGACGACTTCGTGAACGGAGCGGTCTCGATTGCTCAGTCCAACGGGATCGCCGGTATCGACTCGAATACCGTGATGTTCGGTTGGGCCGATGGCGAGGAACGGCAGGCGGAGATTCTGAGGATCGTGGAGCGTCTCTCCTACCTTGGCAAGTCCGCCGTGATCTGTCGACCCGTTCCGCGTGGGTGGAACGATGGGCCGCGTCAGATCCATGTGTGGTGGGGAGGCCTCAAACAGAATGGCGACATGCTTGTGTTGTTCGCCCACCTGCTTTCGCTCAACCCGACGTGGAGAAACGCCCGCATCGTGATCAACTCCATCGCTACAAGCGAGATGACCTACGAGGTCAACAAGGAACTCCTCGCTCAACTGACATCGGCGGCGCGTATCGACGCGACGATCAATGTGATCCTCAAACCTGACGATGCTTCGGTTGCAGATGTCATCTTCGAGGGTTCGCGCAACGCGGATGTCGTGCTACTTGGCTTGCGTGGAACCGAACCAGGAGAAGAGGTCGCGTATACACGCAGGATGGCATCACTCGTTGAAGGCCTGCCCACAACCCTGTTCGTCCGTAACGCAGGCGAGTTCCAGGGGCAGTTGCTCGGGGCAACGATGGAGGGTCGTGTCGAACGTGCGCCCTAATCCGAAGTACGCAAGAATTGTGCCATCGGTCCACAGGTTCACCAAGTAGCTACCCATTGCTGGGTCTCCGAGTCGTTGTACATCATTCGTACTACGTACTACTTTCGGAGGGTGCTTTCCGGCGTGCAACGAACCGAGCATCGTGATGCCGGTCCTCCCAGGATTCGTCGTACTCGGTGAGGTCGAGACCGTCGATAAGTGCCGGGAGCTCTCCTTCATCAAGGAGATAGGGGAGTGGTGGCCTTTCGTTACGTTCCAGGTTTCTGATGGTGGCGAGAGATCCGATGACGAGTCCCCCTGGCCGTAGAAGACGGGCGAACACGGAGAACAGCGCTCTGTCGAGGTAGTGAAACACCATGATCACGTCCCACGGTCCATCAGGGAGATCGCTTGCTGCCAGGTCGATCTCGAGCGTTGTCAGGGTGATACCGCATGACGTAGCACGCGCCGCTGCGACCTCGATGGCAATGTCTGACACATCCGTGATCGTCACATCCCAGCCTCTCGATGCCAGCCAGATGGCGTTGCGTCCCGTTCCCCCTGCGATATCGAGTGCTCTGCCCGGTGTTGTGAAGAGTCCGGCGTTGCTCACCAGCCATGGAGAAGGATCAATCGGCCACGGCCGCTCCGTGTAGCGTTGGTTCCAATGGTCTCTGTCCGATACGTTCATGGAGGAGAGTTAACAGTTGACAGTTGACAGTTCACAGTCGGAAGTCTGGTATTTGGTATCTGGTATCTGGAATCTTGAACTGCTAGATTCGTTCCGATGAACATGGAGAGCCACAGCGAGCGCGGACTTGATGATGTCATCGTGGATCTCGATACGATCATCGATCGTGCGATCGACGACCGAAGTGAACTCGGCATATTCCCAGCGATGTACAGGGTCGTAACAGTCGGAGTGCGGGATGCAGTCCGTGTGGGGTTCTTCGACCACAACGACGCAATGGCGCAGCTCTCGGTGGTTTTTGCGGATCGTTACCTCGATGCCTACGACGCGATGCGTCACGATCGGCCCCTGACGGAGTCCTGGCAGGTGGCGTTCGCTGCTGCGATGGACGGGCAGCGGCGCATGGTGGTGCAGCATCTCATGTCAGGGATGACCGCTCATATCAACCTGGATCTCGGCATCGCCACGGCTCGCGTGGCAGCCAACGACCCTGACTCGATGTACGTGGACTTCTTTCGGGTCAATCAGATGCTGTACGAACAGTTGAACGGCTTCCAACAGATGCTGAACTCCGTGTCGTCGCGTATGGGATGGCTCGACACCATCGGAGGCACGCTGGATGAACGGCTTGCCAAGATCGGAATCGGCGGAGCCCGTGAGCGGGCATGGCGCCTTGCGTTGAACCTCATCAACAATCCCGACCGTAGCGATGAGATCATCTCTGCAAGGGATCATGAAACAGCACACCTGGAGGGGCTGATACTCGAGGGAGTGGTGCGAATCCGGACGGTCTCGTGGTTCATCGCCTCGACGGAGCCGTCCGATGTCCGTGTTGTCATCAACGCGTTTCTCGAACCATCCGTCGATCTCGATGTCATCGCTGCGGCAGTGGAAAGCGCCGATACGACACCACCCAGCTACAACTGACAGCGAGCACCTGACATCCGGCTTCCTGTATCTTCAGGTGATAGGCCCGAAACCGAAGGCGGATGACAGATGGCGCAGAACCCAGAGCGAGGCTCAAGCAGAGACGCTGCCCTGCGCGCCGATATCCGACGGCTCGGGACGCAGCTTGGAGATTCGCTGGTTCGCCAGGAAGGCAAGGAACTCCTCGACCTCGTAGAACAGGTGCGCACAGCAACTCGCATGGTCGGCGGCGATGGCACCGACCCATCTCGGGAGCTTGATGAGCTGCTCGATACTCTTGACATCGGGATGATGTCAACGCTCGGTAGGGCATTCACCGCGTACTTCTATCTTGCGAATGTCGCGGAACAAACCCACCGTCTCGACGAGTTCGCCGTGAGGACTGCTGGGGATCGTGGCTGGATGGAACGGACCGTCGACCAAATCGAGCGGGCAGGTCTCGACCCCGATGACGTCGAAGTCCTTCTTGACCGACTCGAGGTCCGCCCGGTGTTCACCGCACACCCAACCGAGGCTTCGCGGCGATCCATCCTGACGAAACTGAACGTCATCGCCGCTCTGATCGAACGCAGACTCGACACACGTGTGACCGAGGCGGATAAGCGCCGGATCGACCGACGCCTCGCCGAGACCATCGACCTCATGTGGCAGACCGACGAGCTTCGAAGAGACCGGCCCGACCCCAGCGATGAAGCGACGTCTGTCATCTATTACTTCGACGAACTCTTCCGTGGTGCCGTACCCGAGGTGCTTGACGATTACGCCGCCCAGCTTGAACGTGTGGGGATCACCGTGTCTCCCCGCCGCTCGCCGCTGCGATTCGGAACCTGGGTCGGTGGTGACCGTGACGGAAACCCATTCGTGACGGCGTCGGTGACCCGTGATGCACTCTCGGCACAGCACCAACACGCGTTGCGCAATATCATCGCATCGGTCGAATCTCTGGCCTCTGACCTGTCGACCTCGTCGAGGATCCGAACGGTGAGCAACGCATTGCTTGAGAGTCTTGAGCTTGACCGAAGCGAGATGCCAGGCGTTTTCGATCGGTTCGGGGCGCTCAACGCTGAGGAGCCGTACCGGCTCAAGCTTGCGTACATCCACCAGCGGCTCATCAACACCGCAGAGGGTCTGGAGTCTGGCACCGATTCTGGAGACATGACGAACTATGGGTCGATCGAGGAGGTCCTCGACGACCTGGCATTGATCCACGGGTCTCTCGAGTCCAACAGTGGAGGCCTCGTTGCCTCCGGACTGGTCGCGAGGGTGATGAGGACCTTCGCTACGTTCGGTTTCCACCTCGCAACGATGGACGTGCGACAGATCGCAACAAAACATCACGATGCCCTTACTGAGTTGTATGAACGCCTTGACGAACCGTACGGCACTCTCGACGCGGCTGCCCGCACTGTCCGCCTTGCGGCTGAACTCGAGAGGCGCAGGCCGATGGCGACAGAAACAGCAAGGCTCAGCGATGAGACATCTGACACCCTTGGCGTGTTTCGTACGATCAAGGATGCAAAGGACCGTTACGGTGACGACGTGGTCGAGAGCTACGTGATCTCGATGACCAGAGATGCCGACGACGTGATTGCCGCTGCGGTGCTCGCCCGCGAGGCCGGTCTGATCGATGTGCCGGGAGGCCTTGCCAATCTCGGGTTCGTTCCTCTTCTCGAGACCACAGATGAGCTCCGTGCGGCTGGAGACATCCTTGACCGGATGCTCAGCATCGAACCGTACCGCCAGATCGTATCCATGAGAGGGAATGTCCAGGAGGTGATGCTCGGGTACTCCGACTCGAACAAGCACGGGGGTATCACCACGTCACAGTGGGAGATCTACAAGGCTCAGCAGAAACTCCGCGACGTGGCGCACAGCCATGATGTATCCCTGCGTCTGTTCCATGGGCGTGGTGGCACGATCGGACGTGGAGGGGGGCCGACGCATGAGGCCATCCTCGCCCAGCCGTTCGGGACGGTCGATGGCCCCATCAAGATCACCGAACAGGGTGAGGTGATCTCGGACAAATACGGTCTCGAGGACCTCGCCTCGCGCAATCTCGAACTCACCTTGTCCGCTGTGATCGAGGCGTCCCTGCTTCACCGTGTTCCGCGACAGCCCCCGGTCCAACTCGCGGCGTGGCACGTGACGATGGATGCGATGAGTGAGGCAGCGTACGAAAGGTACCGGACCCTCATCGATGACCCGGACCTCGTGGCGTATTTCCTGAGTTCCACGCCGGTCGAGACACTTGGCGCCATGAACATCGGCTCACGGCCTTCGCGCAGGAAGGGCGACCCCAACTCTCTTGAAGGTCTTCGGGCGATTCCCTGGGTGTTCGGGTGGACACAGTCCCGTCAGATCATCCCTGGTTGGTTCGGCGTCGGGTCTGGACTCGAGGCCGTTCGTGAACTTGGCCATGGGGAGGCATTGCGACACATGTACGAGCATTGGTCCTTCTTTCGGACGTTCATATCCAACGTCGAGATGACCCTCGCCAAGACCGACCTGACCATTGCACGCCGGTATGTGTCCGCTCTCGTGGATCCTGCGAGTGCGCATCTTCTCGGCGTGATCGAACGCGAGCACATGCGCACCGTGCAACAGATATTGGCGGTCACAGGTGAGGACAAACTCCTTGATGCGAACCCCATCTTGCAGCGAACGTTGTCCGTGCGTGACACGTATCTCGAGCCGTTGCACCGTATCCAGATCAACCTGCTCGGCCGTTCACGGCTCAACGATGGCGATGATCCTGTCCTCGACCGATCCCTCCTCCTGACGGTCAATGGCATTGCGGCCGGCCTGAGAAACACAGGCTGAATCAGCCGTCAGGCTTCTGATTCCCATAATCATGTGCGCTGGCGCGTTTCAATGGCTATCGTTCAGGGTGCTTAGGAAACCTTCCATGCGATCGATCCTGTTGAGCGTCCGCTCAACACATTCTGTTGGCCCAGTTGTCGTTTCGAAGCAATGCGGTGAACGAATGCCGCAACTCACGGCGATAGGAGCCTGTAGATGAAGAAGCTGTATGTGGGGAACCTCCCCTGGACCACCACCGAAGAAGATCTGAATCAGATGTTCGGCGAGTGCGGAACTGTAGAGTCCGTTGCGTTGATCACGGACCGCGAGACGGGCCGTTCACGCGGTTTCGCCTTTGTCGAAATGGACACCGACGGCGCAGAAAAGGCCATCGAAGAATACAACGGCAAGGACATGGGCGGTCGTGCACTGCGTGTGAACGAAGCTCAGGACAAGCCACGTCGCTCCGGCGGCGGCGGTGGTGGTGGTGGCGGCGGCGGCAACCGCTGGTAGCCAACCACTGATTACAAACAAAGGGAGGCGGGTCGCATAGCGGCCCGCCTCCCTTTCGTTGTAATGGTCACCCGTCGGTGGTCGTTGGTGAAGCGGGTGGCGGTGGAACTGCCGGTGGTGGTGGTGGAACAGTGTCCGTGCCTGGGGTCTGACCATCGTCATCGCCCGAACCGCCGAAGACCTTGATACCGATCGCCACCACAGCGACGATCAGAAGTCCGATGATCAGCCAACCCCACCACGGGAATCCTCCGGACTCTGATGCAGCGGTCTCTCCCTGGTCCGTCGATTCGCCACTCGCTGGGATCTTGAACGTTTGTTCGTAGGCGCTGCCATCCTCGGCGGTCCCGGTTACTTCCAAGAAGTGCTCGGAGTCATCAAGGCCCGAGATGTCGATGTTCGTCGTCCACGAACCACTCTGGCCCACGCCTGTGGTCTGGGAGATGGTTGTGTCCACGACCGCACTCACCGTTGACGTGTTGAACTTGAAATTGATTCCGGTAACCGTCAATTCGCGTTCGTTGTCGACGACCAGGATCGTCCATGCATCGTCGAACTTCGGGCTCAGTTGGGCCACAACCTCGGAACCGGCCTCCGCCATTGTTCCCTCTTCAGGGTCCTGTGATACCACGATGCCTTCAGGATCAGGCTTGTTCGGATCCTCGACGAAGCTGATCACGAGGCCTACGCCCTCGGCAGTGGCGGTCGCTTCGGATATGGTCATGCCAGAGAAGTCGGGCACGACAACATCGCCAGGCCCCGTCGACACTGCAAGGACTACGGTCGTGCCCTCGGCAACCTCGGTACCAGCGGATGGGTTCATTTCAATGACGAGACCTGCTTCGACGTCGTCGCTCTCCACTTCGGCGATCTCGACAACGAAGCCTTCTGCTTCGAGAGTCTTTGTTGCATCGGCGACATCCTGACCCACAACGTCGGGCACGGGCACAATGGAGGGGGGCTCTGGCCCCGTGGATACAAGGATGAAGACCGCAGTGCCTCCAGCAACCTCGGTGCCGGGGGCAGGCTCCTGGGAGATTACGATCCCCTCGGCGACGTCATCGCTGGGAGCGTTGGACGATCCCGGGCGGAGACCAGCATCTGTGATCGTGCCAGCGGCATCCGCTTCCGTTTCCCCCACAACGTCCGGGACCGCTACGAGAGCGGGCGTCGTCGTAGTGGTTGTGGCTGGAGCGGTCGTGGTGGTTGTCGGGGGAGATGACTCGGTGCCTTCGAGCTCGGTCTTAAGGGCGGGAAGGTCATCGATCGTGACGTTGACCGCGTCGATGTCGCCGACGGCTACGACCATCGTGTAGGCAGTTGGACCCGTTGCGGGTGTCGCCTCGACCGATGCCCCTGTGCTCGATGTCATCGTGAATCCGTCGGGCGTTTGCAGAGATAGCAGCTGAGCTGGGGAAACGGGGACTCCGGGGAGAGCAGGTGATGTCAGACTCACGTCACCCACAGTCGAATTCGCAACCGCTGCTGATGTTGTGGTCAACGACAGATCGATTTCATACGC
>JAMBLL010000057.1 GCA_023336765.1 Actinomycetes bacterium
AAAAGAACCAACGATGGGGACGGCCAAACAAGAAAGCCGCATGACCACCAACCGCGCGAACGTTTGTGGTCACAGCACTAGCTCTGCGACTCCTCAACAGAACTACGAGATATGGGTCGATCATCAAGCCACACGATTAGGAGTGCCACAGTGAGAACGACCGCTGTGCCGATGGCAACTCCCGCCGTCACATCGGACAACCAATGGGCACGCACATAGACCCTGCCCCACGCCATTGCGATGACATAGATCAGCGCGATTATCCAGTACAGCGGCAGTCTCCTCACGGACGGAACGAGGACGATCAGCACTCCGATCGCAAATACGGCCCCTGTGATCGCGTGGCCGGAGGGAAACGAGAAGCTCGTCGTTTCCACCAGCGGTAGTGGCGGCCGCGGTCGGCCGTACAGGTTCTTCATGGTGATGCTGACGAGCTGAGACACCGCGATTGTACTTACCCAGACAGTCAGCGCACTCCACCGGTGCCTAACTCCGAGGAACACCGCTACGCCGATCATCAGCGGTGCCATAACCACAACGCTCCCAAACACTCCCAGGAGCTCACCGAGCCACACGAAAGCGCCGACCTCGTTCTCAACGACCAACGTATACACCCGGTCATCGATCGACTGGATCCAATCTGCCGAACCCTGGATCGCCATAGCAAGGGAGATGAGTCCAGCAATCGCCCACATCACGAGGACGATCCACAGGGCGAGACGTCGATCCGCCAGCAAGGGTTGGTCTTTCGCTCTCATCTCAGAACCAGTCATGGGAGACACCAGACAGGCAACTCACAGGCAAGAAGGTGGCATCACTCATCGTTCTCGATCTCTGTACGGACCTCGCCATCGACGTCTGAGTAGATGACGACGATCGACGGGATCTGCTCGACGATGACCGTCACAGGAATATCGAAAGCATCGGAGAGCGCGTCCTCAAGTTCCGGAACCTCAGGGAAGCTCTCTGAGCCGGTCAGAATGATCGACACGTTCGACCCACTCACCTCGATGCTATTGAGATCGATATCGGGCGTTGGCTCAAGCCAACTCTCGACCACCTTCTGCGCGCTTGTTTGCCGCGCCGCAGTCGTGAGAACATTCGACACCGTAAAGGCAAGCGGGATAGCGATGAGGATCACAGCGATGACCACCGTCATGGCCACCCGTTTGATCTCGATGGCGTTCTCCTTCATCTTCGAGACCGGCGCAAACCCGGTGAGAGCGAACACGATCATGGCCGCAAGGATGATCGAGACGAGGTTCGTCAGGAACAGGGTGAAGGCTCCAAATGCATCACCGATCATGCCTTCATGGAGAGTCAGACCGACAACACCTAGCGGAGGGACCAGTGCAACTGCGATCGCAACCCCAGCGATGGAGGCTGACACTCGCTTGTTCACGCTGGCAAATGCGCCTGCTGCACCAGCAGCGAGGGCGATACCCATATCGATGATGTTCGGATTGATCCGCGATTGCACCTGAGAGTTCGCACTCAGCGGCGTGAGCTGAGGCACCCACGCACCGATGATGAATGCGAGTGCGATGGATGCGGCAACACCGGCTACGACCATGCTGAGCGATCTTGTGACTCTCCAAGGCCAGCCGTTCACTGCAGCGCCCGCAGCTCCGATAATCGGAGTCATAAGAGGAGCGATCAGCATCGCGCCTATCACGACCGCGGTTGAGTCCTGAAGGATACCGAAGGTCGCTATGGCGACCGAGAGCAACAGCATGACCCACCATGCGACAAGCTTGTTCGTACGATCCGGCTTCTCGAAGTAGAGCCCCTCGTCGATCTCGTGTCTGCGAGACTCTCCGACATCCTGGAGTTCCATCCAGTCGCGAACGATCTGGGACACGGAGCTCGCATCGAGATCAACCAGAGCATCATCGGAGTGATGCTGGACGCCATAAGCCAACATTACCCCACCGATCAACACGGAACCTGCCGCAAGAGTGACGATCAGGCCTGAGAACACAGCTTCGGGTAGCACGAATATCAACCCGGCCATGACGATGAAGAGCGCTCCCCTGGCGAGGTCAAGCGCCCATGTCTCAGACCCTCGATCTCTGATGGCCCCGAACACCACGATCACACCTCGGATCGCGAAGTAGATACCAGCGACGACCATGACACCTTTGATCGTTTCAGATGGGAACAACAAGAGCAGCACTCCGGCCGCGAGCGTTACCGCGCTCTCAACGATGACCCGAACTCTGCTGGCCGTCCTGTGTGACCGAAGCTGGAACCAGAGGTCGCCGGCGCCGCCAACGATGAGAGCTATGCCAAGCACAAGTCGAAGGACCTCGAGCGTGGAGGCAGGGAACGTCAGCACGAGGCCGCCGCCCAGTATCGCGATAGTGCCCTTGACGGTCGCCGGGTTCAGCCAGAACGGTTCGACCCTGCCAGAGATCTTGCTCCTGGGCTTCCTTACTTGCTCCGATTCATTCATCAGGATGCCTTCCCGTGATCGTCGTAGCGGCAAGTATGGCAACTTCGGGGTTCGTGTGACTGACTGCTGAGCGAACGTTTCGCGCCCACGCCTGAGTCCACCGTGATGTCCGTGCCACACGCTTGTGGAGCTCCGCTTCGCGTCAGCTACCCTCAATCGTGATGTCCACGAACGCCGTTGAAGCCACAACGATCACCAAACGGTACGGAAACATCGTCGCACTCGATGCTGTCACGTTATCTGTGCCAAAGGGATCGGTCTACGGTCTGGTCGGGCCGAACGGGGCAGGGAAGACGACGCTCCTCGGGATCCTCGCAGGCCTCAGGTCTCCCACAGGTGGCACGTTCTCCATTGCGTCGAGCCGGGTTTCGGTTCTCCCTGACACACCGAGGTTCGAGCCCTGGCTCACCGCACGCGAGACGGTACAGGTATCAGCCACTCTGGCAGACGTCCCGAACAGCCCAGCAGCCGTTTCGGATATCCTCGAACGCACAGGGCTCACCGACGCCGCTGATCGCAAGGTGAGTGGGTTCTCACGGGGGATGCTCCAACGTCTCGGAATCGCAGCCGCTGTTGTATCTCGTCCCGATCTGCTCCTACTCGATGAACCCGCAGCGGCTCTCGACCCGCAGGGCAGGAGGGAGGTTCTTGATCTTGTCGCGGACCTCCGTGGAGAATCAACTGTCGTCTTCTCGAGCCACATTCTTGACGACGTACAGGAAGTGTGCGACGAGATCGCGATTCTCACCAGAGGTTCTCTTGTGTACCAGGGAACACTCGATGGCCTCATGCGCGATGTCGCCCACGGGTACACATACCGGATCGAGATTCGGGGGGATACCGGTCCCGCCGCCAGGGTTCTTCGGGCATGCAACTGGGTTACACAGATCGAGGTTGAGGACAGTGTCGTGTTCGTTTCCGCCGACAGCACAGTGGAGCTCGAGTCGGAACTCGTCCCGCTCCTCGCAGATGTCGGAGTACCTGTGGTGTCCATCGGCCCCATCGAACAAAGCCTCGAGGATGTGTTCCTGGATGTGACCCGATGAACTTGTGGCGGGTGGAGTGGCTCCGGATCTGGCGCACCCGTACCGTGTGGATCCTCTTTGGCATCTTCATTTTCTTTGGCATCCTCGGGCCGCTCACCGCACAGTTCCTGCCTGAAATCGTTGAGCGAGCGGGAGTGGCCGGAGAGATCGACCTACCTCCACCCTCACCGGAACTCGCCATGTCGCAGTACGTCGGCAATGCCCTCCAGATAGGGGTTCTCGCGATCGCGTTCATCGCTGCATCAGCCCTCGCTTTCGATTCCAAGCCCGAGATCTCTGTGTTCTATCGCACCCGCGCCACGATCACGGAGATACTGACTCCCCGGTACGTCGTCATCGCCGGCACGGCTGTTGCCGCCTTTATCTCTGGAACCGTCATCGCGTTCGTTCTGTCAACAGCACTTATCGGGACACCCGATGCTCTTGCGACATTGAAGGGTTCCGCACTGATCGCTCTCTACATCGTGCTCGCTGTTGCTTTGGTGGGGCTGATGTCCTCTCTCATCTCCAGTGTCCCAGGCGCCGCGCTGCTTGGAATCGGCACGCTGATCATCCTCGGTATTGCCACCATGGTTCCGTATGTCGGTCCCTGGCTTCCGTCATATCTCGTTGGAGGCTTTGACATGCTGGTCGCTGGTGGGGAATTCGACTACTGGGGAGCAATTCTCGTCACGATGATCGCCACCGCGGCCGCGACCTGGGCAAGCATCATTCTTATGGAGCGAAGAGAGGTGTGAGGAGCTGAGGCCAGATGCCAGATCGCTCGCAGGCTCGCTTCCAAAACGTAGAGCACAGAACACAGACATCAGATGTCAGA
>JAMBLL010000058.1 GCA_023336765.1 Actinomycetes bacterium
ATCTATGTGACCGACGATCTCCCGTTCAACGAGGCCGAGGTCGCAGACCATGGCAACAGAGACGGTTTCCGAACCGCCGCGATAGAGGCTGCCGTAGGAGCTATGTATTCCACGGGGCCCCAGAACCGATTCCTCGAGGTCACCTACGCCAACGGTGATCGGGAAGAACTCTATTTCAAGGACTTCGCATCTGGCGCAATGATCGAGAACGTCGTGCGAAGGGCGAAGAAGGACGCCATCAAGCGAGAGATCGCAGGCGTGTCGTCCGGATTGATTGTGGCTGACTTCACGAACGCGGTGGTCCAGGAGTTCCGGGAGCAGGAGGACCTACCGAACACGACGAACCCGGACGATTGGGCGCGAATCTCAGGCAAGAAGGGAGAACGTATCGTCTACGTTCGCACGCTGATCAACGGCGACGGCGAACAACGATCGATCGAGGCCGTCTCGCCCGGTCAGTACCTCTAGGCGTTATGCACACCCGCGTCATAGGCACCGAGGTCGAGTACGGAATAACGATCACGAACGACGATGCGTTCAACCCCGTTGCAGCGTCCGCGCTCGTCGTCAATTCCTACGGCGACGGAGAGGACAAGGTGCGTTGGTCGTACATCGATGAGAGCCCTGGACGCGATGCGAGGGGGTTCACGCTTGGTGAAACGCCGATTGACGAGACGGATTCGGGCCTCGTCAATGCTGTTCTTGACAACGGCGCACGACTCTACGTGGACCATGCCCACCCTGAATACTCCTCTCCTGAATGTGCCGACCCCCTCACCGCAACGCTCTATGACAAGGCGGGAGAACTCGTCATGTATCGCGCTGCTGTCTCTGCATCACGCCTTGTCAGGGACGGAAGAACGTTGATCCTCCACAAGAACAACAGCGATGGCAAGGGAAACTCATACGGTGCTCATGAGAACTACCTGGTGGACCGGCAGGTGCCCTTCTCTGAGATCGTGAATCATCTCACGACGTTCCTCGTGTCGAGGCAGATCCTTACCGGTTCGGGCAAGCTCGGAGCAGAACACGGCAGGGACGCCACGGACTACCAGATCACGCAGCGAGCTGACTTCTTCGAGGAGGAGATAGGACTCGAAACAACCCTCAAGCGTCCGATCATCAACACCCGCGATGAACCTCACGCCGATCCCTCTCTCTACCGGCGCCTGCATGTCATCTTCGGCGATGCAACGATGTCTGAGATCCAGACGTTCGTCAAGGTCGGTTCGACGTCGCTCCTGCTCATGGCCCTCGAGGACGATGCACTCGGGCAAGCGATAAGGCTCCGGTCCCCGGTACCTGCAGCGCACGCCGTGAGCAGAGACCTCGGACTCAGGGATACACTGGAACTCCGAGACGGCACCGTGTCGAGTGCCCTCGCGTTGCAATGGCGATACCTCGAACTCGCCCGCGACTACGCAGGCACCGCCGACATCTCACCCGTGTACAAACGTGTTGTGGCCGAATGGGAGAGCCTGCTCATCGATCTTGAACTTGGGTATGAGAACGTTGCCGACCGACTCGACTGGGCCGCAAAGCTGCATCTCATGGAGGCGTACCGCACCAGAGACGGGCTGACCTGGAGGGATCCCAAGCTCGCCTTGCTCGATCTCCAATTCCATGACATCGATCCCGATCGCGGCCTGTACCACCGTCTCGTACGAGCGGGGAGAATGCGACGTCTGTTCACCGACGACCAGGTTGACAAGGCCGTAAGCGAGCCTCCTGAGAACACACGTGCCTGGTTCAGGGGGGAATCGCTGCGACGGTATCGCAGCGCCGTTGTAGCGGCGAACTGGGACTCGCTGGTGTTCGATACAGGGGATTCGAACCTGATCCGCGTTCCTATGATGGACCCTCTGCGGGGAACAAGAGACCTGGTCGAGACTCTCTTCGATGAGAGTCCGGACGCATCCACACTTATCAACAAACTCGGAGGCAACAATGACTGAGAAAGAACGTTCGGCACGCCGGGATTCGAAAGACTCCACGCAACACCATGATGCCGTTGCATCACGCGGGGATGATGTCACAGACAAGATCGATGATCTGCTCGACGAGATCGACAGCGTGCTCGAAGAGAACGCTGAGGAGTTCGTCAAGAATTACGTGCAGAAGGGCGGCGAATGACCGCAAACGACCATGCCATCGGGCCACTGCGATTGGGCGAACACGTTGCAGATGGTTCTTTCCTGTCCATCCTCGACAAGCGCGGACTGACTCCAACATGGGATATCGGTAGCGCCCGCACTCCCCAGGTCCCCGAAGCGACAACGGTGCTTGCACTGACGTGGGCCGATGGGATCCTCATGGCAGGAGACAGGCGGGCAACCGCTGGCAACGTCATCGCCCATCGTCGGATGAGGAAGGTCTATGCAGCCGACGATCTCTCTGCGGTCGCGATCTCAGGAACGGCTGGCATGGCCGTTGAGTTGATCAGGCTGTTCCAAACCGAACTTGAGCACTACGAGAAGATCGAAGGGACCCACCTGAGCCTTGAAGGGAAAGCGAACTACCTCGCGAGGATGGTCAGGGGGAACCTGACCCTTGCCTTCCAGGGCCTTGTTGTGATCCCTCTCTTCTGCGGCTACGACGCGACAGAACAAGTCGGAAAACTGTTCTCGTTCGACGTCGTTGGCGGACGCTACGACGAACTCAACTATGCAACCACCGGTTCAGGCGGGATGGAGGCCAAGAGTTTCCTCAAGGCAGCGTGGAAGCCGAACCTCACTCGCGAGGAGGCTCTGACTGTCGCTGTCGAAGCGCTGGTTGCTGCAGCGGAGGAAGATGCAGCGACAGGGGGACCCGACGTCAAACGTGGCATCTACCCGACGGTGATCTCGGTGACCGCTGATGGGGTGACAGAGCTCGACGACGAAACGCTCGCAGTGACGACTGCCCAGGTACTGGAGACCCGCGTATGACGGCACCGTTCTACGTCCCACCGGAACAACTCGTTAAGGATCGGGCGGAGTTCGCACGTAAAGGGGTCGAACGCGGTCGTCCGATAGCGGTCATGGCACTTGACATTGGCGTGCTGCTCGTCGGTGAGAACCCATCACCATCACTACGCAAGATCGGCGAGATATACGACCGCCTGGCATTTGCAGGTGTCGGTCGGTTCAACGAATTCGAAACCCTCCGGGTTGCGGGCATTCGATACGCGGATCTCAAGGGGTATTCCTACGCCAGAGCTGATGTGACAGGCAAGGGTCTCGCCAATGCATATTCACAAACGCTCGGCCAGATCTTCACTCACGAGGTGAAGCCGTACGAGGTTGATATCGTCGTTGCAGAGGTCGGCAGAACCGTTGGTTCCGACAGCCTGTTCCGAATCCGCTTCGACGGCACGCTACGAGACAGCGGCCCCGTCGCCGTAATGGGAGCAGG
>JAMBLL010000059.1 GCA_023336765.1 Actinomycetes bacterium
ACCGACGGCAACCCGATGTCGTCCCTCTACGAGATGTCTCTCGATGAAGCGTTCACAAACGGCCAACAATCGGTCGTCATCTTTGCCACCCCCGCTTACTGCACCTCGGCCGCGTGTGGGCCCTTGCTGCAACAGACAAAGGACGCAGCCGCCATATTCGACGATGTGAACTTCATCCACGTGGAGGTGTATTCGGGGTTCAACGAGGCAGGCTTCCAGCCGGATGTCGATCATTTGGTTCCCGCTGTTGAGGCTTTCAAGCTGCCATCGGAGCCCTGGATATTCGTCATCGATGAGAACGGTGTGGTCAAGGCCCGCCTGGAAGGTGTCGTCGGTGATGGCGAACTTGAAGCAGCGATCAACAGTTAGCTCGACGAAACGCCACGTCCTGGTCGTCCTTGTCGTTGCCTTTGTCCTGGTGCTTACAGGCTGCGCTGGGTCCGACCCCTCTGACACCATCACTGGCGTCGTCTCAGAGGTGAACGGAGACCTCACGACAGTGACGGGTTTCGTGGTCCTGGCACCCGACGGATCGAGTCACAGGTTTACACCAGCCGATGGCCTGTTGTTCGAGGGAGGACCTCTGCCACACCTCAGGGAGCATGTCATCACCGGTCAGGCGGTCGTTGTAACTTTCGAACAGGGACCTGATGGAGGATTGATAGCGGTCCTTGTCGAGGATGCATGAACGGTCAGCGTTCAGAGACCAGAGCGATCGTTCTTCGGATTTCAGCGGGGTCGGCTAAACGGCACTTCGGATTATTGCGGGGTCTGGCGAAGAGTTCGGATTGTTGGCTCTTCGGAAATGGGCGCGGTCTGTTCGAGGACGATTCGCGGGCCCAACTTCCAGGTCAGTGGCTGTGACAGGCATTGACGGCGTTCGCGTGTATGCGTTCGATACGGGTCTTCAACGTCTCCGTCCCCCTTGAAAGGGGGACGGTGTTCGTGGATTGAGGTTGAAAAGTGGGAACGTCGCTACCCACCGACACCGCTCATTTCCAAAGAGTCTCTTCTCTGACGTCTGTCCGCTCGCACCTACGTCGCGAGTAGGTCGGGGTCGGCTTCGTACGCTGGTGGGCGCACGAGGAGGTATGACAACCATGCAACAAAGGCGCCTCCTGAGAGTCCGATGACCGCTGCAAGGATGACCATCTCGACAACTGTGACGGTGGCGATACCTTCGGCGACGGTTCCTAGGATTCCCGCACCGAGCAGCATCACTGCGATCGCGATCGTTGCGCCGACTGTTGCTCCAACGAGAATCACTATCGGCGAGGCAAGCGGTTTGGCATCCGGGTCAATAACACGCGCAACGCCGAACGTGATCGCAGATATGACCGCGCCGCCAGCGAATCCTGCAACCAAGGTCATCATCCAAAGAGCTGAGGCAGGCACGGAGAACACGGGATCAACAGAACCTGTCTCGATCGAGGGGTTGAGATAGGAGATCCCGCCGAGCGACGCCACGAACAGCAGAGTCGCGACAGCAACGACGAGGCCTCCCACGGCGCCGACAAGAAACGATGTGCTGTAGCTTGGCTTCATGGCGACGATTGTACTCACAACCTGTCGCTCAACTTCGGTCGCAGACATCCGGAGCGTAGATACCGATCACACGGTCGGTGTCCGCAGTCCCGTCGACGGGACCCCACAGGAGGAGGTTCCCAGTTGACCCGCCGATGACCTGGTAGATCTGACCCAGCTTGGTGTCTGTCGAGAACTCGACCTTCTCACCCGAGTAGACCTCCTTGAGTTTCCCAACCGTGTCGCCGATCTTGAGTCCGCTCAGGGTCTCGAGGCTCGCAGCAGGGTTCGTGAGATCACCGAACTGCAGGTCTGATCGGTATCCGTTGAAAATCTCCTGGCCGTCGGGCTTGGTCACGATGGCTGCAAACGGGCCGAAGTACACGATGCGTTCGAAATCGCCATTGCACACACCGAACTGTTCCGTTGATACCTGCCAGCCTGTGTCCTGTGTTGAAGCCCCGAAGCTTGCAACAAGTTGACCGATGGCGGAATCAGCACCGGTACCGAAGACGATGTCGGAGACTCCATCGACCTCGACCTTGAAGCCATCAGCTTTCATCTTGAGATCTTCAACGGGGATCGGATCGCCGACAGGGGGATACGGATCTGTGCCGGGTGATGTGGTTGTTGCTCCGGCGTCCGTTGTTGTCGTTTGCCCGTCTCCGGTGGTGGTCGACGTGTCGCCGTCTCCGGTGGTGGTCGACGTGTCCGATGGTGCAGCTGTTCCCGAGTCGTCCGATCCAAGAACCTGGAAAACTGCAACGGAGAGGGCGATCAGGAGGAGTCCGATGATCAGGCCGGTGAGAAGTGGAGAGCCGGGAGGCTGGGCAGGTGGGGTCGCGGGTGGTTCCATAGGAGGCAGCGGTGTGTCTCCCGAGATATCCGTCAGGTCTGCGTAGGGATCTGTCCAGCCTGGCAGGTTTTCATATGGGTCCTGGGGATCGCTCACTGTGTCATCCTGATCGTTGTTGGCATCATTCTACGTCGTCCTGGTTCAAGGGGTATGACTCTGGGGTATCGGTGTCCTCTTGTGGCAGTTGGCCACCGTACTTTGCGATCAGCACCTTGTCGAACGATTCAGTTGCGATCAGGATGGATTGCCCGTTCTTGGACCTGGCCAGACGAACCGGAGTTTCGAGTCTGTTGATGTCCTCAAGGTCGATCGAGCGCATTCTCCATGCGAGGTCGACGGCTTCGGCGAGACCGAGTTGGTCGTCGAGCACGAATGTGTCAGCCAGGCTGGACACACTCGCCGTCAGGCCTGTCGGTGAATCGAATCTCTTCAACTCCTTGAACAGCTCGATGATGACATCCTGCTGATGTTGGTTCCTGAGGAGGTCGCTCGCCCCTGGCACTGATCGCCACACACCACCCGTCAATTGTTCCGTGTGGCGTGACCGTACCCACGCCAGGGCCTGCTCGCCCGATGCGTTCGTGCATCCTGCGGGAAGGGACAGCTTCGATTTCTCGTCCCTGACCGGGGCATCTACGCAGATCTCGACACCGCCAACAGCGTCGATGATGCTGGAGAATCCGTCGAAGTCGAACATGGCGAAGTGATCAACCTCGATCCCCGTGAACGCTCCGACCTGGCTGGCCAGGAGTGTTGGACCGTTGACACCCTTGGACTCACATCCGTGAATCAGCGAGTTGATCCGTGTCTGGCCTCCGGTACATAGGTTGTCGACCCAGAGGTCCCTCGGCAACGACACCATGAACGGATCAGCACTGTTCGTGGGCAATACCAGATAGAGGATGACGTCTGCTGCACCTGACACCTCGTCGCCACCGATCAGGAGGAACGTGTCGTATGCCTGTTCCGGCGCCGTTGTTTCCGGGATGTTCTCCGCAGCGTCCGCCGTGTCGTCGGCGTGAGCCTCATCGCCAGGTTCAGCGCCATCTTCGGGTTCAACGTCTTCGGCCTGCACTGGCGCACTCTCTGCGAGTGCCTGGACTGCTATCTGGTCGAATGCCTGTGTTTCGATTCCGCGCCAGGAACTCCAGAGGTTGAGTCCCGTGAGCACCGCGTACATGACGAGGAGAGAGACGGTCACGGTCGTGGCTCTCTTGATGCTCGAACGGACCGGGCTTGGTGCGAGCTTCGCCGTTCCGTCGGATCGATTTCGGACATA
>JAMBLL010000060.1 GCA_023336765.1 Actinomycetes bacterium
AGAACACAGAAGCCAGATGACAGGTCTAGAGGAGGAGCGCCGAGACCTCATCGCGTAGGGACGGGGTTGTGGCGATGAAGCCTGGAACCAGGGTGTCCCTGTTGTTCCATGTGGGAGTCGATCCATCGATGAGCGCTGCCCAACCTCCCGAGGCGGCGAGGAGCGCAGCACCTCCAGCGATGTCCCATTCGTTCTTTGGGCTCCGCGTCCATGTGGCATCGAGCCTCCCCGAAGCAACGAGTGCAAGCTTGTATGCCACGGAACCCATCGGTACGATGGCGAACCCGGAGGCACCGTATCCGTCCCACTCGCCGCGCATGACCTCCGAGCGCGAGGCCCCGACTCGTGCCTCGACCAGAGTCGAAGCCCCAAGCGCCCCATGTGGCCCCGCGTACTCGACGCCGCAGCCGACCGCACCCATGACCCGTTCACCTGTCGCGGGGTTGTGAATACCCCCAGCAACCGGCTGGCCGTCTTCGATCAGACCGATAGAGACACACCATTCCGGGATACCGTCGATGAACTCGCGTGTGCCATCGATCGGATCCACGATCCACACCCTTCGTCGGCTCAGGCGATCCAAGGAGTCAATGGTCTCCTCCGAGAGCCAACCTTCATCCTCGGCTGGGAGGATCGTCCTGAGAACCCGGTCCACGGCGAGGTCTGCCTCTGTCAGAGGGTCGCCACCAGACTTCAGTGTGGATTCGATAGCTCCCGGCGTGAACTCCTCAAGAGCGGCTAGCGCCTCGTCGAGTGCGGTGCTGATCCACACGAGATCCTGGGCATGACCCATTTCGACTCCTGATAGCACATCGGGCACGTCCGCATCGTAGCGGATGAGGGTGCCGCGCCTCCTGTGTACCCATACTTCCACGTCTGGTCGCGCGAGTCTCTACCATCGGGTGTACAACGAAGGAGAGCCGATGAAGACTTACACCTCGCCAGGGGGAGTGAATGTAGCGCCGAGTGTCAACGCAGTTCAACAGCTGATGGTGCGCGCTGATACCCAACCCGAGTACCCGGCCCTCATGTACCGAATTGGCAACGAGTTCGTTTCGGTGTCGACCACAGAGTTCTACAACACAGTCGTTGACCTCGCCGCTGGCCTCATCGCAGCCGGTATCAGTAAGGGCGACCGTGTTGCGCTCCACAGTGGAACCCGTATCGAATTCACCTACTTCGACTACGCGATCTGGGCAGCGGGTGCTGCGGTCACAACCATCTACGAGACGTCCTCCCCCGAACAGATCAAGTGGATCCTGAACGATTCCGGATCAAAGGCTCTCGTAACGGAGAACGCCTCGACCCTGGCAGCGTACGACGAGGTCTCCAAGGAGATACCCGAATGTAGGGGCGTCTTCGTGATCGAGGATGGAGCCCTTGAGGCGCTCAAGGCGATGGCGACAGACGAGAACCGTACTGAGGCGAGGCAGCGGATCGCGGCGATCGCTCACGACGATCTTGCAACACTCGTGTACACCTCTGGTACGACCGGTATGCCCAAGGGATGCATACTCACGCACAATAACTTCGTGTGGGAGGTGACGAATCTGCAAGGTTCACTTTCAGAACTCCTCTCGGAAGGCAACAGAACGTTGATGTTCCTGCCTCTTGCACACATCTTTGCCAGAGTGGTCCAGTCGGCAAGCGTCTCGTTCGGCGTCACGATCGCCTATAGCACCGGGATCCCGAACCTGCTCGAGGAACTCCCGATGGTGAATCCGACATGGGTGTTCTCCGTGCCGCGTGTCTTCGAGAAGATCTACAACGGTGCCAAGGCAAAAGCTGAGGCAGGTGGAAAGGGTGGGATCTTCGACAAAGCCACCGACACAGCTATTGCGTACTCCCAGGGCATCGAACGTGGCAAGGTAACCATTGGAACGAAGATCGCTCATACTGCGTTCGACAAGGTTGTCTATGCGAAGATCCGGGCGCTATTCGGCGATGATTGCACGTACGCCATTTCTGGCGGAGCACCGCTTGGCGCACGACTCGGCCACTTCTTCCGGGGCGTAGGAGTTGTCGCTCTGGAGGGATACGGCCTCACAGAAACGTCCGCAGGAGCGACCGTGAACCGCCCGGATGCGATCCGTGTCGGCACTGTTGGTCTCCCCGTCCAGGGTGGATCGATCGGTATTGCAGATGATGGTGAGGTTCTGGTCAAGGGTGGTCACGTGTTCTCCGGATACTGGAACAACGACAAGGCCACTGAGGAGGCCTTCGTGGACGGGTGGTTCCGCACCGGCGACCTGGGCGTTCTCGACAACGAGGGCTTTCTGTCGATCACCGGTCGCAAGAAGGAGATCATCGTAACGGCTGCAGGGAAGAACGTTGCCCCAGCGGTTCTTGAGGACCGTATGAGGAGCCATGGCCTTGTATCCCAGGTGATGGTGATAGGTGATGCGCAGCCGTTCATCTCTGCCCTTGTCACGCTCGACGAGGACTCCCTGCCTGTATGGGCTGCAGCTCACGGAAAGGAAGACCTCTCAAACGAGGAGCTCCACAAGGACGGCGATCTCATCGCTGAGGTCCAGAAGGGGGTCGATGAAGCGAACAAGGCGGTATCGCGTGCGGAGGCGATCAAGACCTTCCGGATTCTTCCCGATGACCTGTCGATAGCTGGTGGAGAACTGACGCCGACCCTGAAGGTGAAGCGGTCCGTTGTCGCATCCAAATACGCAGGCCTTATCGACGAGATCTACGGGTAGAGAGAAGAGCACAGAGCACAGAGCACAGAGCACAGAGCACAGAGCACAGAGCGGAAGCTGTCAGCCATCAGCTGTCAGCCGTCAGCCGTCAGCCGTCAGCAGGAGTACAGAGCAAGAGATTCTGTGTTCTCTCTTCTAGGACAACGGGAACTTTCGCTGCAGTTTCTTCGTCGTATCAGTAACGCTGTTGACCGGTAGGTTCTGTCGCGATGTACAAACGAATTCTTATGCTCGCCCTTGGTGCTGCGCTCGCAGTGCTGGTGGCTGTTCCCGCGTTGGGGGCCGTTATGCCTGCGAGGGACCTTCTCCCTGACGGCGACACAAGGCCGATCATCGTGTCTGTCACCCTTGAGCTACCCCAGCCACACAACAAACTCCTCGAAGCAGACATCGTTGTCGATGCATATGACAACGACGGCATCGTGCGCTACGAGTATCGCTGGAGAGGCCCGACCATAGGAACCATCATCACTGCAACGGTGCTGTCACCAACGGTGACCTACGAGTTCGTGAGGCCTGGCTCTGCCTATGTGCTCGATGTGAGGGCCATTGATGTGAACAATCATCCGTCTGATTGGTATCGGGCATGGCAGGGGACAACACCGGCGGTGCCGAACGTGATCGTTGCCGGCGACTCGATCGCCTCGGGATACACGAAGCAATGGTTCACGGGTGACGCCACATGTACTGATGTTGACTATTCGTATGGCAACGTGCTCGCCGCCGAGATCGCTGCCAGCCTTCCTCCCCAATGGGTCCCCACCTACACGAACCTCGCCTGGGCTGGTGCGGGCGTTGAGCACATGGTGGATGGTGGCAGAGACTCATGTGGCGTTTCGCACGAACCTCAGGTTGATCAGATACGGAGCCTTGCATCGCCCGACACTTGGAATGTTGTCGCCATAACGGCAGGCATCAACTCGACCAACTGGACGGACGTCATCATCGAGTTGACGGCGGATGCAACTTTCTCGTTCACTTCTTCTGGTGACAAGAACGTGTGTGATTCAGCCGTCAGGAACACGTGGAACATCGAAGCGAAGCGTGACATCGTGTCCCAGACAACCGCGGCTGTGAGCACAGCGATAACCGAGTTCACGAACGCGCAGGTGTTGTGGACCGGGTACTACGACATCACCAACACGGAGCTTGCCCCGCTGTATCGGCCGATTACCGGTGCGTGCTCAGACGAGATGTCGTACGCCCTTGACGAACTCCACGGTGCGCTGCGTGATGGACTCGCCGACGCGGTTCGGTGGGTCGATATCGATGCAGGGATCGCCACCCAAAAGTGGGCAGGTTGGCCCCACCCGAGCCCCCAGGGTCACGCCACCATCGCCCACCGCATCGCCATCGCCTTGAATTCCTAGGACTTTGGCGTCCAGAACCGCAACATATTGCGCCTGTGGACGCCAAAGTCCTGATTGTTTGTCGCAGGGGTGTGACACCATAGGGGGATGGACGAACCGGCGATCTTACATG
>JAMBLL010000061.1 GCA_023336765.1 Actinomycetes bacterium
ATGAAGGAGTTCTCGGTTCGGCTCAGAAATCGTCCGGGTCAGCTCGCAGCGCTGACCATGCTCCTTGCTGACGCTGGTGTCGAGATCGATGCCCTCGCCACAGTTACCGACGATGGCCACAGCCATGTCAGGTTCGTTGTCCAGAACGTGGCGCGGACCCGCCGGCTACTCATGAACGCGGACGTGGCGTTCGACGAGAGCGAGATCCTCGACATGTTCCTACCTCGTGGCACAGGGTCACTCGCACACATGGTCGATGGCTTGGCGCGTTCAGGAGTCAATATCGACTCTCTGTACCTGCTCCATTCGAGTGCCGAAGGCTTCCATGTGGCTGTGACCGTGGACAACAATGATGCCGCGATCCAGGCGATCGCCGGGTAGACGACCTAGCTCAGCAAGCGCTGGACTGTCGCAGTGATTCCTTGCGCGTCGAGACCGAACTCGCTGAGGATCTTGTCAGGCTTTGCATGCGGAATGTACATCACAGGCACTCCCATGACCTCGACCTTGCAGTCCGCCTCCATATCACACAGCGCCGTTTCGATACCTGTACCTGCGCCTCCCTGGCGGAACCCATCTTCGATCGTGACGACGACATCGTGCCCTGCAGCATCTTCGAGCAAATCGGGATCCAGGGGAACAACGATCCGCGGGTCCCACACCGTGGCATCGATACCTTCATCGGCGAGCATCTCGGCAGCCTCGAGCGCGGGTGCGAGCATCTTGCCAACACCGATGAGACAGACCCTGTCACCTGATCCCGAACGAGCCTTACGAGCGGTGAGACCGTAACCAACCTCGTCCTCCTCAACAAAGACCGCGGTTGTCTTCGGCCAACGAATGGACACAGGTCCGTCACACATGGTCACCGCGTCGGACATCATCACCTGAAGTTCCTGGTACGACGATGGCGCCATGACAGTCATGCCAGGGACCTTCGTGCACAGGACCATGTCGAGCACGCCGTGGTGAGATGCCCCGTCGTCGCCGGTCACGCCTGCCCTGTCAAGACAGAAGATGACGTGCTGGCCGAGTAGGCCGACATCGAGGTTCACCTGGTCGATCGCTCGTGTAAGGAACGATGAATACAGGGCGATCACCGGGGTCAACCCACCGATCGCCATGCCAGCTGCAGATGTGACGGCATGCTGCTCCGCGATACCGACATCGAAGCATCGGTCGGGGAACCTTTCGGAGAACGCAAGTACGCCAGTCGAATCTGGCATCGCTGCGGTTATCGCGACGAGGTTCGGGTGCTCCTCACCAAGCTTCACGAGCGTTTCGGTGAACGCTGCTGTGTAACTCCCTGGTCTGATCGAGCCGGTGTCGTGCATGTACTTGACGGTGTCGGCTTCCGCTGGTGCGTAGCCCCGGCCCTTCTGCGTCAGAACATGGACAACGCTCGGGCCGTCGAACTGCGCTGCATTGCGCAGAGCCGTCTCAACACTCGCGATATCGTGGCCGTCGTACGGGCCGAGATACCGTACGCCGAGGTCCTCGAAGAACGCCGGTGGCTCCCAGAATTGACGGATCGCAGCCTTTGTTGCGCTGATCCCTCGCTCGGCAACGGTGCCGACCTTCGGGAGATTCACGGCGAACCGTTCGAGTTCGCGCTGCCTACGCATGTACTTTGGATTCGCTCGGATCTTGAGGAGGCTGTCTCCGAGTTTCGACACGGTCGGTGCGTAGCTACGGCCGTTGTCGTTGAGGACGATCGTGACCTTGCGGCCACTGTGTCCCAGGTTATTGATGCCCTCGAACGCCATCCCCCCGGTCATCGACCCATCACCGATCACGGCAACGATGTGGCCGCGGCCTGGGTCGGCCTCGAGATCCCGTGCGGTGGCGAGACCATAGGCGTACGCCAGCACGGTGCTTGCATGGCTGTTCTCGATGATGTCATGGTCAGATTCTGCACGGCTCGGATAGCCGCTCAAGCCGCCCTCCTGACGGAGGTGCGCAAAGCCGTCACGCCGTCCGGTGACGATCTTGTGGATGTAGGCCTGGTGCCCGGTGTCCCACAGGATTAGATCGCGCGGAGAATCGAAGACACGGTGAAGGGCAAGCGTGAGTTCGACTACGCCCAGGTTGGATCCGAGATGTCCACCGTTCTTCGTGACGGCTTCGACCACGAAGCTTCGAATCTCGGTGGCCAGCGCATCGAGTTCGTCGTAATCGAGTTCACGAACATCGGCTGGCCCATCGATGTGCTCTAGGTACATGTATCGAGCGATCTGTGCGACAAGTCTTTCATCGGCTGAAAGGACTCCCCCTCAACCATCAGCGGAATGGTAGTCGGCGGACGCGGGAAAGACCGTCGACACCCGACACCTGGTGCCAGCACCGCTACGATTCGTAGGACGTCACGAAGGGAAAACGACATGTCTTTCGGATTCGGATTGCTCTCAGGCCAACGTGCCCCCGACGACCCACGATCGTGGGAGGACGTGTATCGCGAGACGATCACCTTCGCCGCGCACCTCGAGTCTCTCGGCTACGACTCCGTATGGACCACCGAGCATCACTTCGTCGATGACGGCTACATGCCGTCACTGCTCGTGACCTCAGCAGCGATCGCGGCAGTGACTGACAGTATCGATATCGGGACCGGTGTTGTGCTCGCTCCGCTGCATCGGCCTGTGCGACTGGCCGAAGACGCTGCCACGGTCCAGGTGATCTCCAATGGACGGCTCGTTCTTGGACTCGGCCTGGGCTGGTCCACCACCGAATTCGACGCTCTCGGTATACCGATGAACAAGCGCGGGGCATCGATGACCGAGATGCTCCAGATCCTCCCTAAGGCATGGACCGGCGAGCCTTTCAGCTGGGATGGCGATGTCTACTCGATACCGGAGTTGGCGGTCCGCCCTGCACCATCGACGAAGATCCCCGTCATCGTTGGTGGTGGCGTCGATGCAGCCGTCGTACGTGCGGCACGCTATGCGGATGGCTTCTTCTCGAACGCTTCGCCACAACGATTCGTCCAACAGATCCGCGTTGCGAATGAGGAGATGGAACGCATCGGCAGAGATCCCGCGGCCTTCCGCTGGATCTACTACGCGGTCATGTATCCGGGGCCGGTCGACGAGATCGTGGACAGCGTGTGGCACCAGATGTGGAAGTACTCGGACATGGAGGACTCCGCGACGCGTACCGGCCCGATCGCTGAGACTCCCCCGCTGACCGACGATCAGCGGGCAAAGGTCTCGCGCCGCATCCTCGGTGGGTCCGGTGAGGCGATCGTTACAGCTCTCGACGGGATCAGGTCTGCCGCAGGAGTTCCCATCGAATGGGTGGCACGGAGCCACTTCTCGGATATCTCATACAGACGCCAAGTCGACATAGCCGAGGCCCTGGCCACACAGGTCCTCCCCCACTCCTGACGCCGCAGCCGCTCTGGAACTGCCCCTGCTGTGGGCTCCATTGCACCGTTTCGTGCACTGGAACCCTGGATACGCGATTCAGGTCGCGTCGACGGCGGAGAGTACCCAGGCGAGGCCGTCAGTGGGGTCTTCGATTCCGATGTGGAGGTTCCATCCTCCGACACGATCCCCCGGATCCCACAGAAGCCACCGCAGTTCAGCAGCTTCCCGACCAAGTTGCTCGAGATCATCTGGGACGTCATCGTATCCGAGGATCTCCAGGATGACCCACCACGCGGCGGTCCTGCCGCGTGGAGTACCTCTTCGCCTGCCATGTGCGCCCCCACTTGCCCCGGCCCACACCATTGCCTCGAGTGCTGTGGACAGGTCGACCTCGGCCACCCGTACACGGTGTGGGCCCAATGCTCTGATCCCCTCTTCGATCGTTCCTTCAACGGTCACCGTTTCGGCATGGCCAAGTGAGTCCTCCCACCACGGACCTACGAGTTCCAAGAGGGTGTCGGTGACGCCGTCGTCGTTGTCCCGTTCGATAGCGTCAGGGAGGTCGATCCACTTCATGGGCAAGTCGAAAATGTCATCGGGGAACGTGGCACGGTCCGACTGGTAGTCAGCAACGGGGTAAGCCGGCTCCCATGGCTGGATCTCTACTGGGATCTCAAGCACGCGCGGATCGATGCTCTCCGGATCCACCGATTCCCCACGGATGGAGCGCTCGTGGGCGATCATTGCGCGTACCGTCGGCACTGTGACGTATTGGCTCAGATCGTCCCATGTGTGGGTCGATGCGGCAACCTCCCATAGGGGCCCGAGTGCGAACCTCCCGCGCCCATCTGACATAACAGTTCCCGCCATCTCGGCGGGAGCGTCCAATGCCATGCGATACTCCGCATACTGGGCGATCGCCCACACCTGTTTTCCACGCTCGACCGCCTCGTTGCACCGGTCCACGACAACGTTCAGCCGATCCCATTCACGACTGGCGCACACACCATCAACGTACCGCGTCAGGCCAGCGAGGTTGGAGCCCTCGATGAGGTCCTGGAGCGTGTCTGGAGCGGCATCTTCGGTGGTCACACCGGAACCCTACTGTCGCTTCACACTGTTGCTGGCTCGGCACAGTCTTCATCTCGTCCGCCGCGTTCATGTACCCGCCGAGATCAGGACCTGAGATCA
>JAMBLL010000062.1 GCA_023336765.1 Actinomycetes bacterium
GCGGATTTGGACGCCAAAGTCCTAGATGCTGGTCTTTTGGGCGCCGTTGGATTCGAGGAGGCGGGCGAGTTGATCCTTCTGGACGAGGCCTGAGGCTCGCCAGCGCTGCGTGACGGCACGTTGACCGCCAGGGGTTCCCGCCTGACGATTACGGTTCTTCTTCGACTTCTTCGGTGACGCCGTTGACAGCAGCACCATTGTTGGCGTCGAGCGAATCTTGAACTTCTGCATCACGTCAGGCATGTATGCGATGTCTGCCTTGACGACATGGGCGGATTCACCGTACTCACGGGCCAGTTCGTTCATGATGCCGTCCATGACCTGGCATGGGGCGCACCCGACCTGGTAGAAGTCGATGAGCACCGGCTTCCCCGAGGATGTGAGCTGATCGATCTCGGCCATGGAGTGGATCTTGGGAGCTTTCGGTTTTCTCTTGAACAATGTGTACCTCTGGTGCGGCTCTCTGGGACTGAACACCGGACCGCTTTGGTCTATGCCCGGTTTGTCATCCCCGAACCGTTGTGATCGTCACTCGAATCGGGGTTGGGTATCCCTGTGTGAAATCCTGAGCCGACCACCCGAACCTGTCAAGGTAGGTCTGGTACTTCGCAAGGAACGCCGGATGGGAGGTTACGGGCCGCATCGTTTTGTCGATCACAGCTGTCCCATTGAGCACGACGATCGCTCCACCGTGCCCATCACCTTCGAGGTGGAGCGTGACCTGGTCGTTTTCGGTGAGGTTCTCAACACGCACCGATGGGTCCTTGCTGTAGATGGTCACGGTTCCGTCGTCCTCGAGGTAGAACCAGACAGGTGCGGTCGATGGTTTGCCGGCAGCGCTTACCGTGGTGAGCCAACCGATCGGCTCGTCCCTGAGTCGTTGCTGTGCGTTGG
This sequence comes from Actinomycetes bacterium, assembly GCA_023336765.1. Lineage (GTDB taxonomy): Bacteria > Actinomycetota > Acidimicrobiia > Spongiisociales > UBA5794 > JAMBLL01. Next base: position 895 of record JAMBLL010000062.1, read on the forward strand.
TGTGATTGTTCAACATCGTGAGATAGTACCGCACGGCGACGGTGCCGCTAACGAATGTATCGTGGGAGCCGAAGTCGATAACTCCCAGGAGACATCATGGCGAAGATCCAAGGCGGGCAAGTGATCGCCCGGGCACTCAAGGCAGAAGGCGTCGACACGGTATTCATGTTGACCGGTGGGCACATCCTGCCCATCACGGACGGGTGTGTTCTGGAGGGGATCAAGGTTGTTGATGTCAGGCACGAACAAGCCGCAGCGCATGCCGCGGATGCGTACGCGAGACTCACGGGCAAGCTCGGCGTTGCTCTCGTGACCGCCGGGCCTGGTGTTACAGACTCGGTCACGGGCGTTGCCAATGCGTACTACGCCAACAGCCCGATGTTGCTTCTCGGAGGACGTCACCTGACGAAGGAGCACCTCAAGGGAGGCCTCCAGGAGATGGACCATCCCAGGATGTTCGAGTCGATCACCGTGTGGACCGACACCGCGAACGATGCGGGCCGTTTCCCCGAGTACATCGCAATGGCGGCCCGCCATGCGTTTGCGAACCGTGGTGGACCCGTGTTCCTCGATGTTCCGTGGGATGTCTCAGGTGAGATGGTTGAGGACTCAGCCATCGTCTGGCCTGGGAAGTACAGGGCGAATGAACCAGCAGGGGCAACGGAAGAGACGCTTGACCAGATCGTCGACCTCCTGGCTGGCGCGACGCAGCCTGTCGTGTTCGGAGGCACGGGACTGCGGTGGACTCACCAGGAGGGGTTCACGGACTATCTCGACGAATTCTCGAGAGCCCTGCGCGCCCCCGTGTTCCTCAACTCGCTCGCCAGAGGATCGCTCCCGTACGGACACCCGTACCTCGGGAACCGTGCCCGCAGCGGCGCGCTGAGAGACGGCGACGTGGTCCTTGCGCTCGGTGTCGACTGGGACTTCCGTACAGCGTTCGGGCGTAAGGTCAACCCGGATGCAACAGTGATCCAGATAGATGCAGATCCAAAGAAGATCGGCTGGAACCGTGACGCCGACATCGGGATCGCTGCTGACCCCGGCGCCGTCGTTGCCCAACTCGTTGGCCAGGCTTCACGGTTCGCCCGCACCGATGACCCCGAGTGGACAACCTCCATATTCGATGCAGAGAAGGCGAAACAGGAGATGGCTGATGTCGCGTCGATGTCCGACGAGTCTCCGATACACCCTGAACGTTTCGCACGCGAGGTTGCTGATTTCTTCGCGGACGACACGATCGTTGCAGCTGACGGTGGCGACATCGTTTCTACCACGGCCAAGTGGCTACAGACCTCGCGCCCTGGCGGACTGCTCGACCCTGGCCCATTCGGCTGCCTTGGCGTCGGCGCTCCCTTCGCTCTTGCAGCCAAGGCGGTGGAGCCAGACACGCGAGTTGGGATCGTGTACGGCGATGGTTCGTTCGGGTTCAACGGGATGGAGTTCGACTCGCTCATCCGTCACGAGATGCCTGTGGTCGGCGTCGTGGGGAACGATGGTGCGTGGAACAACATCAAGACGATCCATCGCATGCTCTACCCGGACCGGATGGTCGGCGCTGACCTCGGTGTCCGCCCGTACGAGAAGATGGTCGAAGGCCTCGGCGGATACGGGGAGTTTGTTGACAAGCCAGCCGAGATCAGACCTGCTCTTGAGCGTGCCCAGGAATCTGGTGTGCCAGCGCTCGTCAACGTGGCGATCGGTGAGCAACTGAGAATGTCCTCGGCGTACGGTCAGTGATGTTTACGCTATTCGCAGCCGCCGACGTAGCTATCGAGACGACCGAGGACATCAAGTGGACGGCGCTCATATTCGGCCTGCTCGGAGGTCTCGCTCTCTTCCTCATCGGAATGGAACGTATGACCGACTCTCTTCGGCTCATCGTCGGAGATCGTGCGCGCGGTGTGCTCGACAAGCTCACATCCAACAGGTTCATCGGTCTGATCACGGGTGCCGTGGCGACAGCGATCGTGCAGTCATCGTCGGTGACGACCGTGCTCTTGGTCGGGTTCATCTCGGCAGGCCTCATGACGTTCGTGCAGTCGATCCCCGTGATCCTCGGCTCGAATATCGGTTCGACTGTTACGGCGCAGATCATCGCGTTCAACATCGCGACGTGGGCGCTTGCGTTCATAGCAGGTGGTTTCGTGGTCTCGACGGTTGCGAAGCGGGAGAGCCGTCGGGTCCAGGGCGTAGCGGTGGCTGGCCTCGGCCTGATGTTCTTCGGCATGGTTGTGATGGGCGAAGCGATGAGCCCTCTCAGGACGTACGAGCCGTTCATCGATGCGATGGAGACCCTCGACAATCCGATCATCGCCATTCTCGTCGGTGCGGCGTTCACCGCGTTCGTGCAGTCCTCTGCGGCGACGACCGGCGTTGTCATCGTTCTCGCATCTCAGGGCCTGATCACGCTTGATGCGGGTATCGGGCTAATTCTTGGAGCGAACATAGGAACGTCGGTTACGGCACTGCTCGCAGCGATCGGTAAGCCCCGTGATGCGCAGCGCGCTGCGGTCGCACATCTGCTCTTCAACGTCGCAGGCGTCATGATCTGGTTGCCGCTCATTGGTGTTCTGGGCAATGGGGTGTCGAACATCGGAGGCGGTCTACCAAGAGAGATTGCCAACGCGCACACTCTCTTCAACGTGGCGAACGCGTTGATCTTTCTTCCATTTGTCAACCAGTTCGCCCGGTTCGTCGACTGGCTCATGCCTGACAAGGAGCAGTCCGGAGCGATCGTGCCGAAGTACGTCGACCTCGGATTGCGCAAGACACCGGGTATCGCTCTAGCGAAGGCGCGGATGGAGATGCTGCGGATGGCCCGCCGCGTTGAGGGCATGCTCGTCGATGTGTTCCCCGCGATACTCGATGGAGATTTGGACACGTTGATCGAGGTCCGTGACCGGGACGACGAGGTTGATGTCCTGCACGGCTTGATCATCGAGTATCTGGGCCAGATTTCGCAGGAGAAGCTCAGCCCGGAGCTCAGCGCCGAGCTGGTGGATCTCTTCGAAGCGACCAACACGATCGAAGCGATCGGAGACATCGTTGAGACGAACCTTGTCGCCCTTGGCCGACAGAAGATGGATGAGTCGATCGACGTGAGCGAAGAGACTCGTGAGCTGATGCAGCAGTATCACAAAGCGGTCGTCGAGGCGTTCGACTACGCGCTCATCGCGGTGACGCAGAAGGACACGGACGCTGCCCACTCTGCCAAGCAGATGAGATCGAGCATCCGGCGGTTCGGCGTGGATGCAACCGATCGTCAATCACAGCGCCTGATCGTTGATGAACCCAATCGTGTCGCCACCTACCGGTTCGAGACGGATGTGATGGCGAATCTCAAGCTGGTCTATCGCCTGACCCGAAAGATCGCCAAGGCAGCGATCCCCGAGTCTGGCGAGCCGGAAGCGTGAATATGGGCCCGGCAGAAACTGATTGATATGTGCTGAGTTACCAGTTCGGGCTCAGAGCGCTCTCCGCGCGGAGGGGATCTTCGAACAAGGACCGTCGACAGGCATCACTATCAGCGTGCCCCCAAAGAATCGGCTCACAACTGAGGGCAAGAGATGTTGGCTGTGAGATGTTGGCTGTAGGCTGTCCCTTATGCTCAATGCCATCTTGTGGGGACTCATCCAGGGGCTTACCGAATTCCTGCCGGTCTCTTCGTCTGGGCACCTTGTGCTGATCCCGGCACTCCTCGGCCGAGAGGGACCAGACCTCGCAACGAACGCGATGCTCCACCTCGGCACGCTTGGGGCGGTCCTTGTGTACTACCGCTCCGATATTGCTGACATGGCGAGATTCGACCGGGCGGGGCGACGTATGATCTCCCTGATCGTCATCGGGTCGATACCCGCTGTGATACTCGGATTCGCCTTCAAGGACAAGGTCGAGGAACTCATCGACGAGCCTCGAATCGTGGCTGTGATGCTGATCGTTACCGGCATCATCCTGCTGTTGACGAGGTTGATACGGGTCGGCACCAAGACGATCACTCACATCGGACCGCTCGATTCTTTTCTCATCGGCCTGGCTCAAGCGACAGCTCTCATCCCAGGCATATCGCGTTCCGGGATGACGATCTCGACCGGTCTGACAAGGGGAATGAACCGCACAGATGCAGCACGTTTCGCGTTCCTGCTTGGGATCCCTGTGATCGCAGGTGCCGGACTTCTGGGCCTGATCGATGTCGTGACGTCGGATGTGGGTGTCCCTGCGACCGTGTGGGTGGGCGTTGTCGTTGCCGGTCTTGCCGGGTACGCCGCCATAGCGTTTCTCCTGCGAGTTCTGACCCACGTTGGACTTGGCCCGTTCGGCATCTACTGCGTTGCATTCGGTTCCTTGTCTCTGGTACTGCTCTAGCCAGGCCCGTCACTGCTCAACGAGGATGACTAGGCTGTCGGTCGCCGCAAGCTGAGCCACGATGTCTGCGACGTCCTGTGGGAAGCCGACGGTTCCTGGTGAGGGAACACCGAACCCGTCGCTCGAAGCTGGCGAGGTCACGACTCCGATAGCTGCACGTCCATCGGGGAACACAACGCGAATGATCGCTCCGATCGGGACGCCGTTCGGGATCTCGATGGGGATCGACCACCACCCGTCAGGGAGCGGTTCTGTACGCGACAGCACCGATCTGGTGATGGGGTCGCCGGCGTTGATGTCTGTCGTAGCCGAGGCACCGAGGAGATACGGTTCCGGAATCGCCCCCTCAGGAACCTGTCGCCACTCGATGAGATCCTCGGTGATGGCTGTGCCCGCCGATATCTCCGTGCTGGCGAACGGGAACGAATCACTCTGACGTTCCGAGACATCCCAGGCCAGCGCAGCCAGGACGATCGCCCCGGCTGCGAACCATCGCAGATACGGAGGTCGGGTGAGCCACAACACTGTTCCACCGTATCGGTTGCAGTGCCTGATTGGAAGGGGGTCGCCGACGCAACAGGACCCGGGTTGGCGACTCCTACACTTGCAGGCGTGGAACAGTTCCTCGCCATCGTGATCGCGTACTTGCTCGGGAGCGTCAGCTTTGGTGTGCTCGTTGCAAGGTCCCAGGGCATCGACATACACACCGTGGGATCTGGGAACACCGGGACATCCAACGTCATGCGTGTTCTGGGCAAGAAGCTTGGAGCCGTCGTTCTTTTTGGTGATGCAGGCAAGGGCATGCTTGCTGCAGCGGTCGGTGTGTGGATGGTCGAACCCGCTTTCGGTTACGTGACCCTGTTCGCTGCTGTGATCGGTCATGCGTTCCCTGTCTTCCACCGGTTTCGTGGCGGGAAGTCCGTGGCAGCGACGCTGGGTGGTTTCGTTTTCCTTGCACCTGCCGTTGGCATAACGCTCACCGTCATCTGGGCCGTCATCCTCATCGTGTGGAAGACCGCTTCTGTCGGATCGATCATCGTGATGATCCTTGCTGTCCCGTTGCTTTGGCTTTCGGGGAGGTCGGGTTCGGACCTCTTGTGGTCTGGAGCCATTGTTGTATTCGTACTCATCCGCCACAGCGGCAACATAAGCCGACTGGTCCAGGGGTCTGAAAGGAAGGTCGCATGAAACCACTCCGAGAGGCCCAGGGAGAGGTGATCGCCGGCATCCATCGGATGGGGACAGAACGCATCGGCATCGAAGAAGCGCTGGGGCGAGTCCTCGCCGAGTCAGCCGTCTCCTCCGAACCGATCCCCCCGTTCCCGAACTCTGCCATGGACGGATTCGCCGTTCGCGCATCCGATGTAGCGTCGACGCCTGTGGTCCTGCCCATCAACGAAGATGTCCCGGCGGGAACAGTTCCCTCGATGACGGTTGAGCCAGGGACCGCGACGAGAATCATGACCGGTGCACCCATGCCAGACGGTGCGGACAGTGTTGTGCCTGTCGAGGACACCGAATCTGGTACCAGCGACTCGGTGACCATCGTGACAGGAGTCTCGCAGGGCAGTCACGTACGCCCTGCGGGCGGGGATATCGCGACCGGCGATGTGGTCGTCGAAGCCGGGATCAGGTTGTCTGCTCGGGACCTCGGGAGCCTTGCAAGCATCGGTGTGTCCCCGGTCGTACACCTGCAACCCGTCGTTGCGCTGATGTCCACGGGTGACGAGGTGGTCGAGTACACGACGGAGAACCTGGGACCAGGCACGATCAGGGACACGAACCGGGCGGTTCTACGTGGCGTGCTCGACGACCTCCGTATCCCCTATGTCGATCTGGGGATCGTCAGTGACAATGTGGATGAACTCAGGGAGGCGTACCTCCATGCTGCAGATGTTGGAGATGCGATCATCTCGACGGGAGGAGTCTCCATGGGCGATTTCGACTTCGTCAAACAGATCCTGCGTGAATCTGGATCCGTCGACTTCTGGAAGGTCGCCATGCAGCCAGGCAAGCCTTTCGCCTTCGGCAACGTCGATGGTGTTCCCCTATTCGGGCTTCCAGGGAACCCGGTGTCGACGTTCGTGAGTTTCGAGCAGTTCGTCCGTCCGGCGTTACTTGCCATGATGGGTGCGACGAAACTCTTCCGCCCTCAGATCCAGGGGGTCATGGGTGAGGACGTGACAACGAGCGATCAGAAGGACGTGTTCGTGAGGGTGATGCTCGCACCTGACAGTGATGGCTCGTTCGTCGCAGTCAAGGCTGGGGGGCAGGGGTCGAACGTCCTGTCGGCGCTTGCCAACGCGGATGCCTTCGCCGTTGTGCCCGTCGGGGTAGGGTCGTTGTCTGCGGGGGACCCCGTGAAGTTGGAGATGTTCACATGGAACGAGAACAGAGGACTTGATGAATGACATGAACCACCTCGACGAACGAGGCAACGTCCACATGGTCAATGTGGGGGAGAAGGCCGTCACCGATCGTGTTGCAGTAGCGGTCGCCACTGTTGAGATGGCCGACGAGACCCGGCATCGACTGTTCTCTGACGACCTTCCCAAAGGTGATGCGCTCGCAACGGTGCGCATTGCAGCGATCGGTGGGGCGAAGCGCACGCCGGACCTCATTCCGCTGTGCCATCCTCTTGCGATCACGGGTGTGACGGTGACGATCGAGCAGGTTCCTGTGGGCGCAACGATCACGGCCACCGTATCTGTCACAGCAAAGACGGGGGTTGAGATGGAGGCGATGACAGCGGCGTCTGTCGGGGCGCTTGCCATGTACGACATGGTGAAGGGCATAGACAGGGCAGCGCGGATCGCTTCTGTGGAACTTCTTACGAAATCCGGTGGTCGAAGCGGTGAGTGGCGACGTGGCTGAACGCACCGCTGCCGTTGTCACGGTCTCTGATTCGAGTGCAGCAGGTGTCAACGAGGACGTGAGCGGTGGCGTAGCGGCTGAGGCTCTTGAATCCCTTGGATTCACCGTTGTGTCGACATCGGTGATCCCTGACGGTATCGAATCGGTCTCGACCGAACTCGTACGGCTTGCAGACACGGTGTCCCTGATCGTAACGACCGGGGGCACAGGGTTGTCGCCACGCGATCTCACGCCTGAAGGTACGCGTGCGGTCCTCGACAGGGAGATCCCAGGGATGTCCGAGGCGATGAGGGCAGATACCTTCGGGAAGGTCCCGTTCGGGATGCTCTCACGAGGCGTTACCGGTCTGCGGGGGAGTTGCGTGATCGTGAACCTCCCGGGAAGCCCGAAAGCGGTGGCTGAGGGACTCTCCGTGATCGGCCCGGTTCTGACCCACGCAGTGGAGATCGCCTCGGGTGATTTTGGTCAGCATCGATGAAACCGCGGTATCATCGCGGAACAACAGATTTGCGTACGGGACCTCCCGCAGCAAGACTGTTACAACCCTGAAAGTTTTACCCCCGAAATCCTTTGGCAGAGGCCACAGCATGTGTACGCTCGTGGTGCTGGCGGAGTAAGAGAGACCATCGATGGCAATCGTCCTATTCATCCTCATTGCAGGACTATGGGCAGCATTTCTACTTCCGGCGTTCTTCGACCACAGGAGCAACGCTCCCAAGTCGACGACGCGCGACTTCGCGCGTACCCGCATGAAACTCGCTGAGGTGTCCACGGCACAACCCGATGGAGATGCATACGTGCGCAAGCACGCTCAGCGTAAGCAGCAACAGGTCCTGCTTGCCCTTGCAGCCACGTTCATCGTGACGCTCGGGTATGCAACATGGTCGGGAGCAGTCGTGTGGCTCTATGTCAACATCGCGGTGGCTGTCGTGATCGCTGCCTACATCACCATGCTTCTGAACCTCAAGGCACAGCGTGCAATGCCACGAGCACAGGTCGTTCAGATCTCGAGGGCTCCGCATGCGGCAACCGCTGCCCAGGTCGCGAGGCCTCCCATACCTGAGTTCGAGGAATCCAAAACGGTCCGCGTGATCGCCGGCTGATCAGGGTTCATGGCTCGTCTACATCGACATGTTGGTCTGAATGACGCCGGAACCGGATAGAGACATAGGAGAAACCAACATGGAAGTAAGCGCCTGTCCGGCATGTGGAACAGACGACATTCGATACGAACGCACCGAGGTCACAGTGTACCCACTGGTGTCGTGGCGCTCCGGTGACGACAAACCGATCTTCGTAGCTTCCAAAGAGCCGAGCGGGACGGAGACCACCGGACGCATCGTGTGCGTCAACGGCCACGCCCACCCGGATCGCGTCGGTTTCGACCTCGAGTGGGCCTGATCTCCAAAGGTAGATGACCGTTCACGGCCGGTATCATCTGGCCGTCCGGGGGTGTAGCTCAGTCCGGCAGAGCACTACGTTCGCAACGTAGGGGCCAGGGGTTCAAATCCCCTCACCTCCAC
>JAMBLL010000063.1 GCA_023336765.1 Actinomycetes bacterium
CCCAGGTGGTGCTACGGCTCGCCGGGGTGGCGACTCGGCACGTCTACAACAAAGGCGATCTGGGCACAGTCAAACCTCTTGGGTTCGACGGGGTGAACACGATCCACTTTGCCCGATGGATCAGCATCGACGGGGGCCGTCGAGTGCTATTCATGAGCAACTACGACGGCAGCCTCGAAAGCTACATGGACGACTTCATCAACAAGGTCGCCTGGGGGCTCAACGCCGTGTTCACCCATGGTCGTTCGTACCCACCAACACGCTGGCTGGTGATTGGCGGGGCGAAAGACGAACAGGCCTTCAAGGAGTTCCTGCGGACGCACCAGGTTCCGACGGGCGTCTGGTATTCGGCTATAGAGAACCTCACCACGGTGAATGTCGCCAACAACGCAGCGATTCGTGCGGGCCTTTCACAGAAACTCGATCCACAGCAACTCACTAAATGGCTGCGGAGGTTTTGATGGGCACCATGCCAGGACAAGGAACAAGGAGCCATCGATGACCGGACTGGATCTCGGCGACATCCAGGGCATCGTCACGCGTGCCTACAAGACCCTCCCTTCGGCACGCTTCCTCCTCATGCGAGTCAACGAGGCCGAACCGGCCCGTGCGTGGCTCGATAGGATCGCCGCTAGCGTCACCGCAGCCGTTGGGGAACCGATCGGTCAGGCCCTCAACGTGGCGTTCACCAGCGTCGGTCTGGAAGCGCTCGGGCTCGATCGGAAAACTCGCGAAACCTTCGCGTTCGAGTTCTCCGAGGGGATGACTTCAGAGCAACGGCGATTGACGCTTGGAGATCATGGCGATAGTGATCCCGACCGGTGGGTATGGGGTGGTCCCAACACCCACCCGGTGCACGTCCTCTTGATGATCTATGCGAAAGACGATGCGACGCTCGAACGCTTTCAGAGGGACCTGCTCGACGCCGCCGCCGACGGCACGCTCTCCGAGGTTGGGCAGCTCGACACCTGCGTCTTGTTGGACGTCGAATCCGGATGTGTAAAGGAACACTTCGGTTTCTGTGACGGACTTTCCCAACCGGTCATCGACGGGCTCAAGGAACGGGGACGCCCCGAGTACCGGGTCAAGGCGGGCGAGTTCGTCCTTGGCTACTCGAACGAGTACGGGAGACTGACCGTGGGGCCCGTCGTCGACCCCACCACAGACGCGAAGGATCTCTTGCCCGAAGCACCCGATGACCCGGGAATGCGGGACCTGGGGAGGAACGGCACGTACCTCGTGTTCCGTCACATCCATCAGAACGTCAAACTCTTCTGGCAGACTCTCGACGCTGCGACTGTTCAGGACGGCATCAGCGACCCGGAGGCCCGAACTGGCCTCGCCGCGAAGATGGTCGGCCGGTGGCCCAGCGGTGCACCGCTGGTAAAGGCACCCGATCGCGACCGACCGGAACTCGCGCGAGACAATGACTTCGGATATCACGCCGAAGACCCCGATGGCCTCGGATGCCCGGTCGGTTCCCACATCCGGCGCTCCAACCCGAGGGACTCGTTGTCCCCTGCCCCCGGCACCGACAAGTCAGTCGCGGTGAA
>JAMBLL010000064.1 GCA_023336765.1 Actinomycetes bacterium
CGGGAGAGGTTTCTACGACTGGTCGAGCGGATCAGCTGTGCCTATCGAGGAAGTCTGAGATGGCTTGGTGAGCCTCAGCGGGCTCATCCAGAAGTGGATTGTGCCCCGCATGTACGACGGTGACCCGTTCTCCATCGGGAATGCTGGACATCATCTTGTCGGCGATGGTCGAGTACTTCTCATCCCGACCTCCGGACATGATCAGGACGGGCATGGCCAGCCTGTCGAGCTTGGTCCACAGTGACGGCTGTGCGCCCTGACCGTAGCCGATGAGTGCGTTGGCGAGGCCGATCGGCGAATTCTCCCGCCTGATCGCCCGGTCTGCCCCCCGGTCCTTATCCGAAAGTTGGCTGGTCGACGTGATCCCTGTTGCTGTCCATGTATCAAGGAACTCATCGATGGTCATGTTGGAGATCTTCTCAGCCAGCCTGGCGTCAGATTCCGTTCTTGAGGCCCGCTCGTTCGTATCTTCGATGCCGGCGTTGGCGGAAATCAGTACGAGCGCAGAGATGCCTTCTGGCTGACAAAGCGCGGTCAGCAGTGCAAGCCGGCCTCCCTGGCTGTATCCAAGGAGTGGAACGGGTTCTTCGAAGGAAGCAATAGTTGATTCGATAGCGTCGATGACGTCGTCAAGTTGCGTTGATACGTTGACACTTCGACCATGACCTGGGAGATCTGGGGCGAAGACCGTGCGGTGGAGTTGGTCGGCAACCGACGCGAACTGTTCACCGGTGAACGTGAATCCGTGAAGGCCTATGAGCGGCGGTCCGTTGCCGAACCGTCGAACAGCGACCACGACCTAGGACTCGTCTATGGGGATTTCGGTCGTGAGCACCTTGTATACGATGCCGGCGATAATTCCGACAGCGGCGAGAGCGATGAGAATCTTCATGTGTGAAGGGTACTTGGTACTCGGTACTTGGTACTCGGTTTCTTGCCAGTCTTCCGTATGGGAAACGACCGATGACCGATCACCGAATACGGCTGTCGGCTGTCGACGGTCCCCTGATAGCCTCACCGCCATGGCTGAGGTCTCCACCGTTCGTTCAAGAGTGTTCGCGATCACTGCCTGGTCCACTCTCGTGTTCAACGTTCTCGTCATTCTTGGCGGAACGATCGTCAGGGCAACCGGGTCGGGCGATGGGTGTGGTGAAACGTGGCCGAAGTGTGGTGACCAATTCATCCCACCCAACGCAACCGTTGAGACGCTTATCGAGTTCTCGCACAGGGTCTCCTCCTTCCTCGCCGGCCTCGGCGTCGCCCTTGTGGTCGTGCTGGCCTTGTGGTTCTTCAAGAAGGGCAACATCATCAGGAAGGCGGCCGTTATCTCTGGCGTGTTCCTGGTGCTCGAGGCGCTGCTCGGCGCTGCTCTCGTCATCTTCGGATGGGTCGACGCCGATATATCCGCCGGACGGCTCGTTGTTGTGCCCCTGCACCTGATCAACACGTTCCTACTTCTCGGTTCGCTTGCGGTAACGGCCTGGTGGGGAAGCGGATTCCCCCAACCATCGGGTCAGGTTGACCGTTCCACCAGGCGCCTATTGATCCTCGGGAGTGTCGTCATACTCATTCTCGGAGTCTCGGGCGCACTCAATGCGCTTGCTGACACCGTGTTCCCCTCAGAATCGGTCGTTGGTGATCTATCCGAGAAGTTCGGTCCGACAGCCCCCTTGCTCTCGAAGCTGCGCGTCATCCACCCCGTTGTGGCTATCGCCGGTGGGCTCTTCGTTGGCTGGATAGCCACAACACTGTCGCGCAATGCGGGTGACCGCTCCAAGAAGTTGTCCGGCGCGGTGATCCTCATCATCTTCAGTCAGTTCTTCATCGGGATCGCAAACATCTACCTGCTTACACCTCTGTCCATGCAGGTGATCCACCTCATGGTTGCTGATGTGCTCTGGATCGCGTATGTGTTCCTCTGGGCTTCGTTGATGGGTGAGCGGAACCCCTCCCAGGTTCTCCATGAGTCCCTGACATGAGCCGAAGGTCCAGTCGTTCGAGTCGTCCTGCGTCGACTCTGTCCGCGTACATCGAGTTGACGAAGCCCCGGATCATCGAGCTTCTGCTCATCACAACGATTCCTGCAATGGTCGTCGCAGCCAACGGATGGCCTGGGCTCGCTCTTGTTCTCTTCGCCCTTGTTGGTGGGTCCTTGTCTGCGGGCGGAGCCAACGTCATCAACCAGGTGTATGACGGAGATATCGATCGGATCATGTCCCGCACTCAACACCGGCCAATACCCACCAACCGCGTGTCACCAGCCGCAGCTATGGTCTTCGGCCTCTCCCTTGGCACAGTGGGGTTCCTGGTCCTCTGGTTCGGTACGACACCGCTCGCAGGTGTTCTCTCTCTCGTCGCCTTCGGCTTCTACGTTTTCATCTACACCATGGTTCTGAAGCGGTCGAGCACCCAGAACATTGTCATCGGTGGCGCTGCTGGTGCGGTCCCTGCACTGATCGGGTGGGCCGCGGTCACCGGTGATCTTTCGGTTGCTGCCTGGGTCATGTTCGCGATCATCTTCTTCTGGACGCCTCCTCACTTCTGGGCTCTGTCGCTCAAATACAAGGAGGATTACCGCGCTGCGGGTGTGCCTGTGTTCCCGGTCGTTGCGGGCAAAGCAGCCACTTTCGCCCAGATCCAGTGGTACTCCCTTGTCACAGTGGGTGTATCTCTGATGCTGGTCCCGGTCGCTGGACTCGGTTGGATCTATGCCGTTGTGGTCATTGCCTTTGGAATACCGATGGCTGCGTTGCCACTCCGGGTCCGCCGGGGGCGGGTCAGTCCTATGCAGTACTTCGGGTACACGAACATCTATCTGGCGATGATCTTCGTTGGAATGATGGTCGATCGCCTGGTGCTCGACGGATCTGTTGGGGGAGCCAACGTATGGGTGGCGGTCGGTACCGCGCTGATGCTCTTCGGCCTCGCTGGTGTTGTGACGATTGAGGTGCAACCTGCCGTGCGGGTTCACAACATGCACGCGATGCGCCACGCTGGGGAAGTAGGAGTGACCCTCGCATTCGGTGTTGGGCTGATCATCGTTGTCTGGCGCTCGATCAGCGGCTAGCCGTCGTAGCGCCCACCCACAACAAGCCTCTAGGCTCGTTGCATGACGGATACAGCCCCGATCAGGCCTGAAGAGCAGTTCGACCACGCCAAGGTGTCCGACTACCTCGTTCGTCATCTGCCAGACCTGTTCAGGTGCACCGACGTCTCGTTCGACCAGTTTCCTGGCGGTGCTGCGAATCTCACATACAGGGCGTACTGCCGTGACGGCACCGAGTTCGTGTTGCGCAGAGCCCCGCTTGGTGATGTTGCCGCGGGCGGCCACGACATGGAGCGCGAACACCGTGTCCTGTCGCGTCTATGGCGTGAGTTCCCGCTTGCACCGCGTGCCTTCCACTACTGCGCTGACGCCACGATCATGGGAAAGCCGTTCTTCGTCATAGAACGCCGACACGGCAACGTTGTGAGGAGGAACTGGCCGGCTTCGCTTGCAGATGACGAGGAGAAGCAACAGAAGGTGGCCGTCTCACTTGTCGACGCTCTCGCAGATCTGCATGCGGTCGACCCTGAATCGGTGGATCTCGCCACCCTCGGAAAGCCCGACGGTTTCGTGGAACGTCAGATCGCGGGGTGGACTCGTCGCTGGCATGCGTCTGCCACTCGACCGGTACCCGACATGGAAGCTGTATCTGAACTCCTCGGGCGTAGCATCAGGACGAGTCAGCGCGTCGCGATCCTGCACAACGACTTCAAACTGGACAATACGATGGTGCGAGACGATGGCACTCTGGTTGCTGTGTTCGATTGGGATATGGCGACGCTGGGTGACCCGCTTGTCGATGTGGGGACGCTTCTCGCCTACTGGGCTCAACCAGGCGACCCGACGTACCGTGTGTTCGGCGCCAACGCTGTCGCCATCGGCGATGTGATGTCAAAGGACCTGGTCCGCGAACGGTACGCGGCGCGTTCAGGCCTCGACCTCGAACATATGAGTTTCTATGAGTCGCTTGCCCTGTTCCGCATAGCGGTCATCATCGAGCAGATCTACGCCAGATACGTGGCTGGCCAAACGACCGACGATCGATTCGCCGGGTTCGAGAATTTGGCCCCGCTTCTCGCCTCCGCGGCCCTGGAGAACCTTGCTTGAAGACGCCCGCTGTCAGCCATCAGCTGTCAGCCGTCCTCCGGAAAAGGTCGTCACCGATCGGCACTGCGCGCGAGGTGGGTCGCTGTTGGCCGAACGATGGCATCGTGTGGTTCCGAGCTGATGGCTACTCTGCCCCCATGGACAACGAACGAATCGAGCAGTTGCGAGCCGAGATTGATGCCGTGAACACTGAACTGCTCGACCTGCTTGAACGACGACTCGACATCTCCGTTGCGGTGGGGGAGATCAAGCAAAGAGCTGGACTACCCCTGTACTCCGAAGATCGTGAACGGGACCTCCTCGGCCGCTTTCGAAATGAAGCGATAGAACGAGGGATCGACCCCGACTACGTCGAGGAGTTGATGGCTGTGGTACTTGTGCATTCCCGTGCTGCACAGCGCAAGACCGTTCGCAAGACGGCTTCTCCAGAGTAGGTTGCATTAGGGATGCCTGAACAGCGTGTGGTCATTGGTGACGATGGAGTCGCGAGATGCTGGTGGGGTAGTGGTGGTGATGAGTACCAGGCATATCACGACACTGAATGGGGCTTGCCCCAGGGTGACGACATCCGGCTCTTCGAGAAGGTATGCCTCGAAGGATTCCAGTCAGGCCTGAGTTGGCTCACGATCCTGGCCAAACGCGAGAACTTCCGCAGTGCTTTCTCAGGTTTCGACCCATCGGCGGTGTCCGAATTCGGAGAGTCCGATATCGAACGACTCCTCGGCGATGCAGGAATCGTTCGGCACAGAGGGAAGATAGAAGCAACGATCAACAACGCTGGGCGGGCCCTCGAGATGACAGACGAGTTCGGGTCCCTGGCGGCGTACTTCTGGGCATATGAACCCGAGAGAGCCGGTCCGCCCAGGGACATTCCTGCGATAACCGACGTATCGACCGCGATATCGAAGGATCTGAAATCCCGCGGCTGGAGGTTCGTTGGCCCCACAACCGCTTACGCCTTCATGCAGGCCATGGGCCTCGTAAACGACCACCTCGAAGGCTGCGAAGCAAGAACGGCAGTGGAAAAGGCACGTGTGCGGTTCGAGAAACCGGAGATCAGGAACGTAAGTCGTAAATCGTAAATCGCCAGAAACTGTGCCGAGGACTCTGGGGTGCCGGTCGCCCCGTCCGACCATAGTCAAAGAGCATCGTCATTTACGATTTACGATTTACGATTTACGATTTACGATTTACCTTTTCGCCTACGCTCGAAACTCTTCGCCGACTTCGCGTGTCATGAGTTGGTGCAGGGCCTCGGTGACGTCAAGGCCGTCGTAGAGGACTTCGCCCACCTTGTCCGCGATTGGCATGTCGACGCCGTATCTGAGTGAGAGTGC
>JAMBLL010000065.1 GCA_023336765.1 Actinomycetes bacterium
GACCAGGTGGCGATCGTCTGGCTCGATAGACCAAACCAACGAAACGCGTTTGCAGAAGACTTCTGGACAGACCTTCCGAAGGTCATGGACGCACTCGACGGCGACGACAGCACTCGGGCGATCGTCATCGCAGCAAAAGGCAAGTCGTTCACCGTGGGTATCGACCTGAAGGCGTTCGGCCCGACCCTACTCAACGGCGGTGTCGACCCAACAGCTCCGAACCAACCCACATCTGAGATCGCGAAACGGCGCGCAACCTACGCCATGGTGAAGAGACTCCAGAAGACCTTCACCTCGATTGCAGACTGCACCAAACCGGTCATCGCTGCGATCCATGGGCACTGTATCGGCGCTGGCGTCGACCTGGTCACGGCATGTGATATCCGTTTTGCATCACAGGACGCCGTCTTCTCCGTGAGGGAGACCAGACTCGCGATCGTTGCCGACGTTGGAACACTCCAGCGTCTCCCCAAGATCATCAACCCGGGACATCTTGCCGAGATGGTGTACACGGGCAGGGACTACACGGCGGTCGAAGCGGCTGAAATCGGCCTCGTTACGAGAGTGCTCCCGGACTCGAACGCAGTGCTCAGTGCTGCATTGAAGACCGCGAGCGAGATCGCAGCCAACTCCCCCCTTGCTGTGCAAGGATCCAAAGCTGTGCTCAACGGTGGAGAGGGCAGAACGGTCGACGAGGCCCTCGACTACGTGGCCCTATGGAACACCGCCTTCCTCCAATCCAACGACCTCCTCGAGGCTGTCATGGCCTATACACAGAAGCGCCGGCCACACTTCACAGGTGAGTAGGAAGCGGGAAGTTCACAGTTGACTGTGAACTGTCAACTGTGAACTCCGCCCTCTTCATGTACTATGCAGGCATGAATCGTGTGCCTCGCAGCCATCGTCGGAATCTCTTCGCCTCGCCGTAGCAGGCCAGTTCAACCTCGCCGTAACGAGTCCCCCACTTCCACAGGAGAACTGATGACTGACCTCCAAAGCCGCTTCCACGACATCTACGCACCGGTGATCGCGTTCGACAATGAGACCGAGATCATCGAAGGCAAGGGCAGTTGGGTTACCGCTGCAGACGGTACCCGGTACCTTGACTTCGCTGCAGGCATCGCCACGACCAACCTGGGCCACCGCCCTGACAATGTCCTGGCGGCAGCCAACGCACAACTCAACAAACTCTGGCACGCCGGCGGAGCGTTCCTGTATCAACCACTGATCGACGCAGCAGAGAACATCGTGAGCGTTGCGCCAGACAGCATCGAGCGCCTGTTCTTCATGAACTCGGGTGCCGAAGCCGTTGAGGCCTCCGTAAAGGTCGCAAGGAAGACAACAGGGCGACAGGGCATCGTTGTGTTCCGGGGCGGGTTCCACGGCAGGACGATGGGATCGGTGACGTTCACGACGTCGAAAGCGAAGTACCGCGAGGCATACCACCCACTTCTGCCCTCCGTATTCGTCACTCCGTATCCCCATCCGTTCGGCTGGGGAATGACCCAGCAAGAAGCTAACGCACACGCCCTGCGGGAACTCAATTTCATGTTCCGTCATGAAATCACGCCAGGAGAGATCGCGGCGTTCCTTATTGAGCCGATGCAGGGAGAGGGTGGCTACTACCCCGGCAGCTTCGAGTTCCTCTCAGCCTTGCGGTCCATAGCAGATGAACACGGCATTCTCATGATCATGGACGAGGTGCAAAGCGGGTTCGGTCGCACCGGTGACTGGTTCACCAGCCAGGTCTACGACATCCAACCCGACATCCTCGTCATGGGCAAGGCAATCGCGAACGGTCTTCCCCTGTCTGCTGTGGGATCTTCGATAGAACTCTTCGACAAGTTCCCGCCGAACTCACATGGCTCAACATTCGGCGGAAACCCCGTGTCGTGCGCCGCGGCGAACGCTGTCGTCGACGGCATCAGGGACGTGCTGCCTGGTGTTGCTGAGCGATCGGACCATTCGTTTGCCCGTTGGAACGAGGCAAAGGACCGTTACCGCACGATCGGTGATGTCCGCGGTCTCGGACTCATGATCGGCATCGACCTGGTCACGGAAGGGAACACACCAGACCCGGATGCCTTCGGACCGATTGCACGATATGCGTTCGAGTCCGGGATGTTCATACTGAGCTGTGGGCCCTCTGGGAACGTCATCAGGTTCATCCCGCCGCTGAACGTCTCGATGGAAGACCTCAACCGGGGCATCGACATCCTGATCGACTCGATCGCGAAGTACGAGAAGTAGAGCACAGAACGGAAGTTTTCCGTTTTCCGTTTTCCGAGAGGAGAACAGAAACAGAACAGAACGCATAATCACGTTCTGACATCTGTCAGCGAGTTGGCGAGCGATCTGTGCTCTCACAAAGAATGGCTGGCACCCGTGGGTGCCAGCCATTCTGGTATCTGGATTCTGGTGTCTGAGGTCTCTAGTTCCTACTCCTCGACGTTGAGCACGCCACGGAGTCTTGGGTACCGAACCGGACGATGCGTATGACAGAACTCTGCACGGTTGTACCGCGAGAGTTTCGTGTCGCACTCGGCGGTCGCGCAGGTGCGATCCTCGTCATACGTCTTCGGACGGCGAGATCGGCCCTTCGGCCTCGACGCCTTGAGAATGTCAGACATGTGTTATGAGCCTTTCTTCAGCCATATTGCGCAGTAATCCGGTACTCGATGCGGAATCCGCGTGAGTAACCGAGAAATTTCAACCGTCGGAGTCTAGTTGACAAACCCTGAAATACGCAAGAGCAGATATCAGAAGCCTGAAGAGAGATCACAGAACACAGA
>JAMBLL010000066.1 GCA_023336765.1 Actinomycetes bacterium
GCTCCGCAGCAGGATGCTCCGCAGCAGGATGCTCCGCAGCGGCGCAAGCGTCGCGGCAAGCGGACCATCAGTCACGGTCAGGTTCACATCAAGGCAACGTTCAACAACACGATTCTGACGATCACCGACCAGGACGGCAAGGTTGCCGCATGGACATCGGGCGGATCCGTTGGTTTCAAAGGATCGCGCAAGTCGACTCCGTACGCCGCACAGATCGCAGCAGAACAGGCTGCGCGCAAAGCCGGTGAAATGGGGATGCGAAAGATCGATGTCATCGTGCGAGGTTCAGGGTCCGGTCGTGAGACCGCAATCCGGACACTGCAGAATATGGGCATCGAGATCACAGGCATCAAGGACGTGACACCCATTCCGTTCAACGGATGCCGTCCCAAGAAGCGGAAGGGTCGTTAGAGATGGCTCGATACACCGGTCCGAGGACCAAGGTAAGCCGTAGGGCTCGCCAACTCCTCGACGAGAACAAAGCAAAGTACTTCGATCGACGTCCCTATCCCCCAGGCCAGCATGGTCGCGGCCGGATCCGTGAGTCGCAGTATCTGATCCAGCTCCGCGAGAAGCAGAAGCTCAAGTTCATCTACGGCGTGCTCGAGAAGCAGTTCCGTCGTTACTACAAGAACGCTGCGAAAGCATCAGGGATCACTGGCACCAACCTGCTCGTGATTCTTGAAACTCGGCTTGACAACGTCGTGTACCGTTCCGGTCTCGCGAGCACACGGCCCCAGGCCAGACAGCTCGTCAACCACGCCCACTTTCTCGTCAACGGCAAGAAGGTCGACATCCCGTCGTATTCCGTACGTCCCGGCGATGTCGTGACCGTGAAGGAACGCAGCCTGGAGATTCTTCCGATTCAACACGCAATAGATACCGTTGGACGTTCTGTCCCTGACTGGCTACAGGTCGACGCCGGTGATCGCAAGATCACTGTCGACTCGTATCCAGCCCGGGATCAGATCGACACCGAGATCAAAGAACAACTCATCGTTGAGCTCTACTCCAAGTAGACCCAGCGTTACCCGTATCACCGAACACAGGAGCGACCGTGCTCATCACTCAACGCCCCACAATTGAAGAGGACAGCCTCGCCGACGACCGCTCGAAGTTTATCATCGAGCCTCTCGAGCCAGGTTTTGGCTACACGCTAGGAAACACGATGCGACGCACACTGTTGTCGCGTGTTCCCGGCGCCGCCATCACGTCCGTACGTATCGATGGTGTCCAACACGAGTTTTCTACGATCGAAGGTGTCGTGGAAGATGTTGTTGACTTCATCCTCAATCTGAAACAGGTCGTGCTTCGCATCGACGTCGACGAACCTCAAACCTTGTACTTGTCAGCCAAGGGCAAGGGTGAGGTGACTGCAGGAGACCTCAAGGCTCCGGCAGATGTCGAGGTCGTCAACGGCGATCTCCACCTTGCAACACTTGCCGCCGCCGGCAAGCTCGAAGTGGAACTGACTGCCGAACGCGGCGTTGGCTATCGCAGTGCGGAAGCGAACAACCAGAGTGACACGATCGGTGTCATTCCGATTGACTCGATCTTCTCTCCTGTCCGCAAGGTCGCATACAGAGTCGAGAACACCCAGGTCGGTCAACGTACCGACTTCGACAGGCTCGTTCTCGACGTGGAAACCGATGGTTCGATCACTCCGTCAGAAGGTATCTCATCTGCTGGCGGCACTCTCAAGAACCTGTTCGAACTCATCGCAGACATGGACGACTACGACGCCCTTGTGCCAGCAGAGGTCGCTCCGATTGAGGTCTCGGGCCAGGAGCATCTCGATCTTCCGATCGAGGCACTTGATCTGTCTGAGCGTCCCCGAAACTGTCTTCGTCGTGCTCAGGTGCAGACAGTTGGCGAACTGATCGAGAAGTCCGAAGAGGATCTGCTCAATGTGACCAACTTCGGTCAGAAGTCCCTCGAAGAGGTTGTTGCGAAGTTGGATGAACTCGGATTCAGCCTGAGGAACTACGCAGACTCCGAGGGGAGCATCGTCTAATGCCACGTCCCAAGAAGGGCAAACGTCTCGGCAAGAGCCCGTCGCATCAGCGCAAGATTCTTGCGAACCTGACGTCGGAGCTCATCGTGCACGAACAGATCACAACGACGCAGGCCAAGGCAAAGGTGCTCCGCCCCTACGCCGAGAAGATGATCACGAAGGCTCGCCGCGGCGATCTACACGCTCGTCGAACGGTGCTCAAGAAGATCACCAATAACGAGGTCGTAACGAAGTTGTTCGATGATGTTGCTCCTCGTTACGCAGACCGCCCGGGTGGGTACCTGCGGATCACCAAGCTTGGGCCTCGTCGTGGTGACGGAGCCGAAATGGCGAAGGTAGAATTGGTGTAGGAAGTGAGCTTTCAGCCATCAGCTGTCAGCCATCAGTAAGAGCACAGAATGCAGATGCGGAGGAGGTCGGCCGGTGGCTGGCCTCTTTCGCGTCGTGGGTACCCTCAGGGGATGGTTGACTCCCTTGACATCGCTGAAGTTGTTCGTTCGCATGAGTGCAGCGGTGATGAGGTTTCGTATCAGCGGGCCTTGGACCTGTTGGATGCTGAGCGGCTTGCTTGGCGCAGATCCGACTTCTTGCCAGGGCACTTCACCGCATCCGGGTTCGTAGCCTCACCCGATGGTGGGTCGCTGCTTCTCATCCACCATGGAAAGCTCGGTCGGTGGCTACAGCCGGGTGGCCATTTCGAGGATATCGATGCCTTGGTGGAGGATGCTGCCAGGCGCGAGGTATTCGAGGAGACCGGTGTTGATTCGCTCACTCGGATCGGGTCGGACCTCGCACGTATCGATGCCCACCCGATTCCGGCTCGAGGCGACGAACCAGCTCACACGCACTTCGATCTTGGCGTTGGATTTCAAGCGTCGACGGCACACATCGGGCCACTTGACGAAGTTCTTGACGCCCGCTGGGTCCGATTCGAAGATCTGACGACGTACGATGTCGATGAGGCTCTCCTCGGCGGTGCACAGAACCTGAGACGTTTCCTGGCCTAGGTTCCCGGGTATCGGTCATCGGCTGTCTGCCTTCTGTCGTCGCCTCACCGTTAGTCTTCGTGGCTGCCAGAAAGCGGAGGTTCGGTGGGCGTCGTATTCAATCGATTGTTGCAGACCGTGAGACTCGATCGCGACGCGTTCGTGTGGATGGACTTCAACGACCGCGCCACCGGGGATGCCGCGATGCTTGTCGCCGGCACGCAGATTCTTATCGCGATTGGCCTGGGTCTCCCGCTGGGGCAGTTGATCAGGCCGCTGGTACTGGTGGACGTACTCCTCGGCGGGTTGTTCTTCTGGGTCGTGTATGCCGGGGCAACCTACGCGGTATCGCGCTTCCTGTTCGATGGGCATGGCACGTACGCCATCTACCTCAGGATCACCGGCTTTGCGTATCCGACGTTGTTGCTCCTGGTGTTCGTGAACCTGTTCGTAACGAATCCACTTCTGGCGCTCGTTGCCAGCGGCGCATGGTTCGTTGTGGTGGTCGCCAATGGTCTCACGTACGTCGCTGACCTCCCGATCGGCAAGGCGGCAGCTTCTGCGGTTGGCGGGTACATCCTGATGATCGTTGTACAGACGATCTTCGGGAACATCTTCAGGTTCTGACGGTGCCGACGTATCGGCTCGACATCGCATACGACGGATCGAAGTTCTACGGCTATGCAATCCAGCCGAACGTTCCGAGCGTGCAGGGCAAACTCGAAAATGCACTCGCACCCTATACAGGTGGTGTCAAGACGCACGTAGCGGGGCGCACAGACAAGGGTGTCCATGCGTCCGAGCAGGTCGTGTCGTTCACATGTGAGGAGTTCGACACGGGCAAGGCATTGCGGTCGTTGAACAGTTTGCTGGGCCCCGAGATCGCTGCCCGCAGCCTCGAGGTCGTTGAGGACGAGTTCCACGCACGGTTCTCAGCAACCGGACGTGCGTACCGCTACCGGATCAGGAATGCATCAGTGCATGACCCTCTCACCGCTGCATCAGTCTGGACGTACCCGGCCCCGCTCGATGTCGACCTCATGAACGAAACGCTAGAACCCCTTGTCGGGATCCATGACTTCGCCGCCTTCTGTCGGCGCTACGAGAACGTCTCGACGATGCGTGAGGTGCTGTGGGCTCAATGGCGCCGCGCAGGTGATGAGCTGGATCTATCGATCGGGGCCCGGTCGTTCTGCCATCAGATGGTGAGATCGTTCGTAGCCCTCAGCGTTGAGGTTGGATGCGGACTCGTCGATGTTGCAGACGTTCCGGGGATGCTCGAGTCGCTTGATAGGGCGACCACCAAAGGTGTTGCTCCGGCAAACGGACTGGTTCTTGTGGCCGTTGCCTACGACGAGGAGCCACTACCGAGCCCTGGCTGGGTAACGATGACCTCATAGCCAAGTGGGCGTAGCTGGGGGTTGCGATTGGGACCTGTCAACGGTGAACCTCACGATTGGAACTGACTATCAGGCGCATTCCCGTGATATCATCAGGCACACGGCTCCTCCATCCGCGAGGTGAACGGCCTGTCCCACACGTGCCGCTTGCCTATTACATACGGGAACCGATACCATACAGATGCGCTTCCACGCGGAAGCTGCTTCTCCACGCCATCGTCTTAGGGACAGTTACCGCATGAAGCCAAAGCTGCAGAGAACGTTCTCGCCAAAGCCAGCCGACATCACCCGTACCTGGTACGTGGTCGATGCCGCCGATGTACCTCTGGGGCGCTTGTCGTCCGAGGTCGCACAGATACTCAGAGGCAAGAACAAACCGACATACGCACCCCATTTCGACGGTGGTGACTTCGTCATCGTCGTCAACGCCGACAAGATCCACGTTTCGGGGTCCAAGGAGATCGAGAAGATCTACTACCGACATTCGGGTTATCCGGGGGGATTGCGCGCCGAGCCGCTCTCCGTAGTTCGCGAGAAGTACCCCACACGCATCATCGAAACAGCAGTTCGCGGGATGTTGCCAAAGAACCGTCTGGGACGTCAGATGTTCCGGAAGCTCAAGGTCTACGCAGGCCCGGACCATCCCCACTCTGCCCAGGAGCCACAACCGCTCACGCTCAAGTACCGAAAGGTCCAGTCCTGATGGCCAAACCGAAGCCTCTCGTCCAATCCACCGGCCGTCGTAAGACCTCAGTTGCGCGTGTTCGCCTTTATGACGGGAGCGGCGAGTTCTCACTCAACGGCCGAACGCTCACCGACTACTTCCCAGATCCGGAACTGCGCAGACGGGTCCTGGAGGCTTTCAAGGTCACCGACCTCGAGAACCGCTACGACGTTGCAGCAACTCTTGAGGGTGGCGGAACCACCGGTCAGAGTGATGCCCTCAGATTGGGAATCGCCCGCGGTCTCATCGCGATCGATCCCGAGCTTCGCCCTGTGCTCAAGAAGGAAGGCATGCTCAGACGTGACGACCGTATGGTCGAGCGCAAGAAGTATGGCCTTCGCAAAGCCCGTCGCGCTCCTCAGTTCACCAAG
This sequence comes from Actinomycetes bacterium, assembly GCA_023336765.1. GTDB lineage: Bacteria > Actinomycetota > Acidimicrobiia > Spongiisociales > UBA5794 > JAMBLL01. The sequence goes on from JAMBLL010000066.1 coordinate 5,496, forward strand.
CGTTAGCCCCACACCCTCAGCGGTCCAGGTTTGAGGGACGAGGTACACCCATGAGCTCAGATTCTCAGAGGCTCTTCGGCACAGATGGTGTTCGTGGTGTTGCGAATACCGAACTGACTCCTCAACTGGCGTTCAGGCTCGCTCGCGCTGCGGGCGACATGATCGCTCGCGACGGCCGCACGCCCCACGTGGTGATCGGTGCAGATTCACGGAGGTCAGGGCCGATGCTTGTTGCGTCCGTTGCTGCTGGCTTCAATTCGGTCGGCATCGACACGATGGACCTCGGCATTCTGCCTGTTGGAGCGGTCTCGAGGCTCACCATTGAAACGGATGCAGCCCTCGGAGTGATGGTCTCGGCATCACATAACCCTGCTCCTGACAACGGCATCAAGTTCTTCGGGCCAGCCGGCGTCAAGATCTCTGAAGCGGCGGAACACGCCATCGAATCTCGGTACTTCGCCGACGAACCGTATCCAACCGTTACCGGTGCTGCCGTTGGTACCCAGGAGACGATGCTGGGTGCGACGCGACGCTACATCGACTGGTTGGCGACCACGGTGCATCATCGTGTCGATGGCATCGAAATCGTCATCGACTGTGCCAACGGTGCAGCGTCATCAACCGCACCGGCTCTGTTCAAGGAGCTTGGTATTTCAGTCGACGTCATGGCGGACAGTCCAAACGGGATCAATATCAATGACGGTGTCGGCGCAACACACCCTGAAGCTGTGGCCAGGTTCGCCAACGGTAAGGTCGGCTTGGCCTTCGATGGTGACGCAGACCGGCTGATAGCTGTGGACGAGGATGGCGAGATAGTCAACGGCGATGTCATCATGGCCATCTTTGCGAAGTGGCAGCACGACACCGGCTCACTCGACAATTCAACGGTCGTTGCGACAGTCATGTCGAACCTCGGCTTCCACAACGCCATGAAGGGCCTTGGTATCGATGTTGTGTTGACCCCGGTTGGGGATCGCAACGTGGTCACGGCCATGAGTGACGTGAAGGCTGTGGTCGGTGGTGAACAGTCGGGGCATATCCTCCTCGAGGACCGCACCACGGGTGACGGGCTCCGTACGGCCCTGCGCCTCATTGAGGTGATGGCCGATACAGGCCAGGAACTGCGCCAGCTCCGCCGCATCATGTCTGAGCTACCCCAGGTGCTGACCAACGTACGCGTCGGCTCCAAGAACGGCTGGGACACCCATGCATCAATCGCCGCAGAGATCGCGCACCATGAGGACAAGCTCGGGTCTTCCGGCCGCATCCTCGTACGCCCATCGGGCACCGAGCCACTGATCCGCGTGATGGTCGAGGCTCCGACCAAAGAGGAAGCCACCGCTGTTGCAGGATCGATAGCGGCCGTCGTCGAGAAATCCCTGGCGTAAGGCAGCCATCAGCTGTCAGCCCTCAGCCATCAGTGAGAAGTCATGAAGAGGCTCGATTATGAACTCGCGCTCTGTGCTCTGCGTTCCGGCTGATGGCTGATAGCTTTCTTCCGGCTGATGGCTGAAGGCTGATGGCTCTCTTCTGGCTGAAGGCTGATGGCTGAAGGCTGATGGCTCTCTTCTGGCTGA
>JAMBLL010000067.1 GCA_023336765.1 Actinomycetes bacterium
CCGTATCCGGGATCCGAGGACCGGGTTCGGCATGTGCTCCACGTCCATGCTCTCTGGCATCTCCTCAGCGTCTGGTGCTGCCATCGAACGCCTGTACCAGGATGCATAGCGCACAGAGCCGGACCACGCCGTGATTCCGTGCAAGAACACGGACAACACGACCGTCGTTGCCCCGATCGCAACGATGGCAGGCCCGTACCCAGGATCTGCCTCGACAACGACGGTTCCCATAAAGACGAGCGAGGCAAGGCCCCTGGGGCCGAACCATCCAATGTAGAGCTTGGTCGGAGATCCAAGGTCCGTCCCGATCAAGGCCAGAGCGACCGGGATCATCCGCACGACCGTGAGGCTGATCACCGCGTACAGGACAACCTGCCACGTGATCACATCGATGACGGGCACAAGTATCAGGGAACCGAAGACGAAGAAGGCGAGCATGGTCAAGGAGTGGGCGATTCCCTCAGAGAAGTTACAGATATCGGGGTACTCGTGACGGACAAGTCTTCCGAACATAAGGCCGCCGACGAACGCTGCGATGAACCCTGATCCTCCAATCGGATCGGCGAGCACGAAGCACAGAACAGCGAGCGAGACGACTGTCACCTGTCGCCAGTCCCGTGTCATCCACCCGCGGCTATAGGCCAGCTTCACGGCCTTCCCGCCTAGCCACCCGACCATGACGCCCACGACGATAGCGAAGCCTATCTCCTCGACGAACACCGTGGCGATCTCCGCTCCGGACTGCATTTCGTTCGCTGCCCCGGCGATCGCGATGGCGAGGAGCGGAACGACGATGCCATCGTTGAGACCGCTTTCCACTCCGAGACCTTGACGGACGAGATCGGGAACCTTCGGATTCGCGATCACTGCTTGCCCGAGAGCCGCATCGGTCGGAGCGAGGATGACCGCAACAACCACAGCAGGCCAGAACCCAAGGTCAGGGAACACGAGCATCGCAGCAGCGGCCCCGACTCCGATCGTTAGCGGCAGGCCGATTCCGAGGAGCCTGCTCGGGAGGAACGCATCCCTTCTCACAGCGCCCACATCGATCACCACTGCATCTGAGAAGAGGATGATGATGAGGGCTCCCTCAAGCAGCGTCTGGACCATACCCCCCTGCAGCTCAGCCGACATCGCCTGCTCCGGGATCCCCTGCCATTCGAGAATCAGGCCGACGGCCACGCCCGCCGTGGTGAAGATCATGGGCCCCGTGATCGGAGAATGCGCCAGACGCTTCGAGAAGAGTGCGTACACGACGAACAGAATCACAAGGAACGGAATCCAGTTGATGGTCTATCCCCTTCTGTCTTGAGAAGCCACCCTAGCCGTCGTATGCATCGCGGCGCCGCAGCGTCTCATTAGAGGAAACCCGCGGCCGTCACCAGCACGACGGCGAGGCCGAGTGCCATCTGTGTCCACCCGATGGTCTTGGCAGGGATCGGTGGACGGTTCAAGGAGAAGACAGCAACGATGCCGACGAGACTCACTGCGAGAACGCTGAGCCAAGGAACCACTCCAAAGGCGGCCGCAACGGCGATCGTGAGGATCGATCCGACCTGGACCAGGTAGATACTCCGTGGGTCGGCAGTCTTTCCTTTCGAACGGCGCACCTGGCCACGAACTAGCACGATCGCAGCGACGTCCCGTGCGGAGAGCACAAGCCAGAGGCCGAGCGAAGGGAGCAAGTTCCAACCGCTTGATACCGTGATCACCGCGACCGTGGCGCTCATGGCGATCGCTCCTGAAAGCTCGGCAAGCAACGCGTGGTTCCTGCTGTGTGCATCCGCACGCAGTGCCACGAGGGCAAACGGAGCGGCGAGAAGTGCAGGAATGAGGAATGGGCCCTGGGTTGTGATAAACGCACCGACCAAGCCAGCGAGCGCGATTCCTCCGAAGATAACACTGAACAGCAGTGCCATGGATGACCTAGGGAGCCATCTGCGCCTCACGAGGTCTGACGAGAAGATCTTGATGGGCCGTCTGGCGAGGAATATGCCGAGCGCTGCCGCAGAGATCTCCCACGCCGATGCGGACGGTGCGACGAGCAATCCAAGCAGGATCGGTTCGAGAGTGAATCCCCAGCCACCGTGCTCTGTGGGCAGCGCCACAGATCGAATCCGCTGCCCTACTGATGTGCCTGCAGAAGCCTTCCCCTCGAGCGATGCCATGGATCGTGCCTACGCGACCAAGTCGATCCAGGAAGCAAGGTCCGAGATCACCTCGTCACGATTGATCTCGTTGAGGACCTCGTGGCGGCCTCCCTCGTACAGGTGGATTGTGACATCGTCAGTTGGCATGTCCTCCACAGCTTGCACCGACCGCTCATACGGGACGAAGGGGTCCTCAGTGCCGTGGAGCACTGCCACCGGCATCGTGAGTTTGTCGATGTTGGCGGCGAACTGGTCGAGCGCAACGACTTCCGCCTGGAGAAGGCCACGTTTGTACTGCCCGTGGTACACGAGAGGATCGGCTGCGTAGGCGGCGCCAGCAGCCGGGTCCCGCGAAACACCAAGGGGATCGAACTCGATATGAGGCAACTCCGGGGCATCGAGGACATCTCGCGCCCACTGCCAATCGCCAATGACAGACCCACAGAATGCAAGACCCGAGACCTCGTCTGGCCAGCGCTGCCCGAACCTTCCCGATAGCAGACCGCCCATCGAGTGGCCGACGAGGACAAGGGGAATCCCTGGATGTTCCGTTCGAGCGATCTGGCTGAGCGAGTGCAGGTCATCGAGCACGTGGTCGAAGTTGGTGATGAGCGCACGCTCGCCGTCGGAACGTCCGTGACCTATGTGGTCATCGGCGTACACAACGGCGCCCCTTGCTGTGAGTGCGTCGGCGACGTGGGCGTATCTGCCGCCGTGTTCGGCATATCCGTGGACGATCTGAACGATCCGAACCGGGGGAGCCTCCGGTTCCCATCGTCGATAGAACACGGTGCCTTCTGATCCCTGAAACTTCGCTTCGTACATACGGCGATTCTACCGGCACACGGGGTCAGGGAACCTTCTTGGGTTCGGGGCTGGAGTGCTCGCGGACCCTTGTGATCAGCACAATAGCAGCAAGGATGTCCGCTGCCATGGCGGCTATCGCGGGGCCGGCCAGACCATAGGAATCGAAGAGAATGGGCCCAACGGCAGCACCGATACCTCTGGCAAGGCTCATGGACACGACCATCCAGCCGAGGTACCTGGCGCGCGACATGGGCATCAACTCCGATGCAAGCGGAATGGACGAAACGATCGTGAACTCGAATCCGAACAATGCGAAACCGAGAAATACCAGGCCAAGGCTCATCGTGTTGTGAGCCGGCACGAGAAGCCCGAATCCAACGATTGAGAAGGCCAGGCCAAGGAGTACAGCCCTACGCTTTCCCAGCCGATCCGTGAAAGCGAACGTCGCCCCCTCCCCTGCCAGTTCTGAGGCACCGATAAAGACGGCGACACCACCCAAGGCGACGAGCGAGAGGCCAAAGGAGTTCTCCATCCACGCGCCGAACACCACGATGATCATCTCTGAGGCGAGTGCGAAGAACCCGGCAACAAGGAGGAACGCCCGCCCCGACGTCGTGATCGGGCGGTGCGCGGCAGGTGCGATATCGAGTGGGGAGTCGCCATCGACGAATCTCGATAGCAACACCATGGCAAGCACAGTCACGGCAGCAAAGACGAGGAACGGTGTTGACCATGAGGTCCTCGCGATCAACCAACCGGTAGCCGGCGCGCCGATCAGCAGTGCGCCTGCCCAGGTGAACTCGAACACGGATAGGTACCTGGCTCGTTCGCTGTATGGGACGCGGGCCGAAACATAGGCCTGGGATGACACGTCGAAGACGGGCTTTGCGATCCCGATGAGCGCAAAGCCGATGAGCGCACCGACGTAGGCGTTCGTCGCAGCGGTTACGGCGCTCCCTGCAATGAACAGCACCAGTCCCGTGCCGATCAGTCTGCGGGGGCGGTAGCCCACGGCGCGCGTAACAGCTGGTGTGGCGAGGCCCGCGATGTGTCTGGCGCTCACGAGCAACGCTGCCTGTTCGAGCGGGACGCCCAACCCGCGGGCTATCACGGGCAGGAACGGGTAGACGAACCGGTACGCAGTGTTCATCACGAAACGTTCAGCTGAAAGGAATCCAAGCGAGGAACGGACGCGGCGCATCATCGTGTGACCCTACCCCTTCGTACTCAGCGAGTAGGTTCCGAGCCTGCTCGAGACTCACAGGCGGTAGCCTGCATCGGAACATGGACACGATCACGGCCGCCCACCAGCCTGCTGCCCCGGTACACGATGCCGTTGACGATTGGCGCGGCCTGGGTGATCTCATCGAGTTGGCAACACAACGCCTGAGCGCTCCGGTGGAAGGGACACACCACGCGATCGCGGATGGCTGGTTCCATGTGGCTGGTCACAGTGGTTCACCCTGGCACAGCGCACACCGGGCGGCCACCGCGAACCTCTATGGCTCCATTCGCGTGGCCGGATCGATTGCGAGGGTGTCGCTGGACATCGGGGCAACCACTATCGGGAGTCTCCATCGAGTTCGGCCGCTGTGGGATTCTCGCATCGGAGCTGGGATTCGGGCCGCCGCAAACGCATTGTGGGGCGACGAGTTCGAACGGTCCAGCAGCCCGATGCACACTGAACTGAGCATCCGCGACACCACCGGCACACCTGTCACCACCGATCCTGTCACACTGAGCCTCACCTTCGAGAAACCTACTCCCAGGCTTGCTGTGCTCCTTCACGGTCTCGGCAAGACTGAACGATCCTGGAATCCCAAGACGACCGACGATGTGAACACCACCGGCCTGCCGATCATGCTCGAGGCAGACGGATTCACCCCGGTGCTTGTGCGCTACAACTCAGGTAGACGAGTGTCGGACAACGGCGAGGCGCTCGCTGCGTTGTTGGAGGAGATCACGACGAACTGGCCGACTCGGGTCGACGAGATAGTGCTGATCGGTCACTCGATGGGTGGACTCGTCGCCCGAAGCTCCCTCTATGCGGGACGTTCGGCCAACCACGATTGGATCGACAGCGCGAACCATCTTGTTGCGCTCGCCACTCCCCATTTCGGCTCTCCCATCGAGAAGGGGGCCCATGTCGCCTCCGAACTGCTCACAACAGCTGCAGCGACTCGATCACTCGGCGAATTCATCGACGGCCGAAGTGCCGGGATCAAGGACATGCGGCACGGGAACATCCACTCCGCTGACCACAGCGAACATCCAGAGAGCTCCGAAGGAAACCATGTCGTGGCACCGCCGATCGAAGTGGTCCACCAGCATCATGGAGTTGGCGTCGTGACCGATAGCGCCTCCCACCCGCTCGGATTCCTCGTCGGCGACCTCGTGGTCCGTGTCAACAGCGCTGCGGGGGTCAGCTCCACCGGTCATGTCGAGTCGAAGAACGTTCGGGTCTTTGGTGGGCTCAACCATCTTGGTCTGCTACACGATGCCAATGTCCATACCCAGATTCGGAAGTGGCTGACCCCGGTCACACCCACTTCCCCGATTGCGACATCGTGACCGACGAGACGCCACCACACAGTGATGTTGATGACTTCGTTGAATCCAGCTCCTTCATTGCTGAGTTGAAGGGAGGTACTCGCGTCCGTATCAGACCGATTGCTCCCAAGGACAAGGAGCGGATCCAGGAGGGTTGGCAGTACCTGTCGGCGAGCACACGGTACATGCGCTTCCTTCATCCGAAGTCTTCCCTATCGAAATGGGAACTGGCCTATCTCACCGAGATCGACTACGTGGACCACTTTGCGTGGGGTGCGGAGTTGATCGACGAACCTGGCAAGCTCGGCATCGGAATAGCTCGCTACATCCGCGACACAAACGACCCGACGGTGGCCGAGGCGGCGCTAACGGTTGTCGACCATTACCAGCGGATGGGTTTGGGCAGGATCCTGCTCCAAGCACTCACGGAAGCCGCGAGGCAGAACGGAATAGAACGGTTCCGTGCCGAGGTCTCAGCCAGCAACGAACAGGTCATCAGGTCCCTCACCCGTCTCGGAGCACAGGCCGGTGCGATCGAGGACTCTGGCATCAGCCTCGAACTTCACCTTCCGATCAAGGCCTTCGGCAGTTCCGCGATGTACGAGGCGCTCCGCACCGTTGCCGCGAATCAGGATCGGGATAGCGAGAACGAAGACCGAGAATCGTAAATCGTAAATCGTAAATCGGCTGCAGCCTGAGGACCGATAACCGGCCCTTCGGGAATGAGCGGGGTCGGGGTGATGCTGGCGGGGTGCCACGTGTGAGAGAGTGGACGTGGGTCGATGTACGTAGAGGTTGTGGTGTTCGAAAGTTCATGCTGAGTGGTACGACTCGGCTTCCCCCTCTGTCTCGTTCCTCGACATTGGGGTTCCCCCTGTTTGCCGGTCACTTTGTTTACGCGGCTTTGTGTGTGGTGTGTTGATTGTACTTGTTCTCCCATTGGTCGGGTGAGATGTATCCCAGGGTTGAGTGAAGCCTTCTCGTGTTGTAGAGCACGATCCAGGTAAAGATCGAGGAACGTGCCTTGGCGTGGGTCCGGTACTGGTATCGGTCAACGAGCTCTCGTTTCAAGCTTCCAAAGAACGATTCAGCTACCGCGTTGTCGTAACACACCCCGGTACGGCCCACAGACTGCACCATGTCGTAGCTGTTGAGAAGCAACCCGAAC
>JAMBLL010000068.1 GCA_023336765.1 Actinomycetes bacterium
GAGAGTTCCCCGTGACACGCCGGACACTGCATGATCGCCAGCAGTTTCGGGTCGATCAACGTTGCATCGTCACTCATGTGTACTCCTTGATGATGGACTCCACCCTACCGGTGAGTTCCGCCACCTCGTGCGGTGTTGGCGCTTCCACGTTGAGCCGCAGCACAGGTTCTGTGTTCGATGGCCGAAGGTTGAACCAGCGATCTCCTGCGTCAACCGTCAATCCGTCTAAGAGGTCCACGGTTGCATCCGAGAACGCATCTTCGACCGCAGCGACCGCAGCGGCGACGTCCGATACAACGAAGTTGATCTCACCTGACTGGGCGTAGGGTTCGTACTGTTTCCGAAGCTCTGACAGGCGAACACCTTCATCTGACAGGACACGCAGAAGCACGAGCGTTGCCATGATGCCCGAATCTGCCCGGAAGTTGTCCTTGAAGTAGTAGTGACCCGAATGCTCACCACCGAAGATCGCTCCCGTTTCGGCCATCACAGCCTTGATGTAGGAGTGCCCAACCTTCGTCCTCACGGGCACCCCACCAGCTGCTGTGACCGTCTCGGGTACAGCCTTCGAGCAGATCAGGTTGTGCACGATAGTTGCACCTGGTTGTCGTTGGAGGTACCAATCTGCGATGATCGCCGTTGTTGTGGACCCCGGTAACGGTACTGCGAGATCATCAACGAAGAACGCCCGATCAGCATCACCATCGAACGCTACGCCAAGATCGGGCTTACGTTCGCGAACGAGTTCGACAAGGTCAACGAGGTTCTCCGGCCGCAACGGGTCGGCCGGGTGGTTGGGGAACGTTCCATCCGGTTCGAGGTACAAGCCAACGAGATCGGCGTCTATCCGTTCGAAGACCTGCGGCAGCACCGTGCCAACCATGCCGTTTCCGCCGTCAGCAACGACCTGAAGGCCGGAGATCCCCTCCGCGCCGGTTGATGAGAGCACATGGTCGACATAACCCGGTTTGACGTCGATCAAGGTGATCGTGCCTCGGTCCGAGACAGTGTCAAGTCCTCTCTCAGCCATCACGCGAATCTCACTGAGGCCGGTGTCAGCGCCGATCGGTGCTGCCCCGGCCTTACAGAACTTCAAACCGTTGTACTCAGCAGGGTTGTGTGATGCGGTGATGACCGCGCCAGGCATCGAATACGCCCCTGAGGCGTAATAGAGGGCATCCGTCGGAATCTCCCCCATCAGGCGGACATCAACTCCCTGACCGGTGATGCCATCGACCAATGCATCACGCAACTCAGGGGAGGACTCCCGGCAGTCGTAGCCGACAAGGACAACATCACTGTCCACGAACGATCCGAAAGCCGCGCCAATCCGCCTGGTGGCCTCGGCATCGAGCTCGTCGGGGAAGATACCTCTGACATCGTATGCCTTGATGATGTTGGAATAGTCCATGGGAGGAGAGTACTTGGTACCTGGTACTTGGAGGATGCGCGATAGGCGGGACTGGCTAACGAGTTGACAGTTGACGGTGCACAGTTCACAGTCGGAAACCCCCGAAGCCCCAGGCACGGGGGGTTACTTGGCTGAGGGCTGCCAGGAAGGGACAACACGGGCACTCCTACACTCGCGCGCCATGCCTCACCCACCCCTGCCTTCGGTCACTGTCGTGATCCCTGTCCACAATGAGTCCAGCTATCTCCCCCAGGCGCTCCCCCAGTTGTTCGCCGAGATGGATTCGGTCACCGCCGACATCCGCGTCTTGATCGCCGAGAACGGGTCGACCGACAACACGGCAGACCTTGTGCGTGAAGCAATGGAGACATACAGTTCGCTCAGCCTGTTGGAACTGCCCACCCCGGACTATGGAGCAGCAATGCGTGAGGGGTTCATGCAGGCAACAACGCAATGGGTTGCGAACTTCGACATCGACTACTTCTCTGGCACGTTCCTCAACGAGGCCCTCGACCTTGGAGACTCCGCCGACATCGTGCTTGCTTCCAAACGCGTCGAAGGAGCAGACGACCAGCGCGGCGCCACGCGGATCTTTGCGACCTGGACGTTCAATCAGATCCTGGCACTCGTTCTGTCGTCTGGCGTGTCAGACACCCATGGCATGAAACTCGTTCGCAAGACCGTTGTCGACACGGTGGCCCCAGATGTCATTTCAACGACCGACCTCTTCGACACCGAACTCGTGGTACGAGCAGAACGTGCGGGCTTTCGCATTGCCGAGCTTCCCGCCTCGGTCGTCGAACTCCGCGACGCCAAATCGAGCCTTGTCAAGCGAGTCCCCCGCACTCTCAGCGGTGTATGGAAGATCAGGCGGGACCTCCGAAAGAGTTGAGACTTTCGGGCTATTCGCTATCCGATTCTGGCTGACGGCTGACGGCTGACGGCTGAGGACTGTCGCTCGGCATCTTCTCTCTCAACGCCCTCCCAAACACCAGATCGCGGTAGCTCGCGAGCTTGGGGAGGATGAGGATCATGGCTGCGACCAGCAGGGCAACGTTCTCCCCGATTCGACTGAGCGGACCGAACAGCTGATCGGCAAGCCAGACGATCGTCAGCGAGGCGAGGTAGGCCACGATGTTGACACCGAAGAACGCCGCCGTCTCTCTGCCAGACACATGGCCGTCAACGAGTGAGAAGGTCCATCTCCGGTTGATCAGATACGACAGGAACGTTGTGATGACATACGCGACGGTGATCGCCACGAACACCGAGAGTCCTGCCATACGCATCGCGTTGAAGATGACGAAGGTCCCAACCGTGTTGAATGCTCCAACCGCTCCAACCTTCATCGCCTGTACGAGGCTCTCCTTGTTGGCGAAGGTCTTGAGATAGTTCTTCACGCCGAAACCTTCCGTCGACGCCAGGCGACAACCGCGTAGACACCAAGGCCCGTGATCGTGACCACCGTGATCACCATCCCGAGGTTCTCCACCCAGCGATTGGTGAATGACATCGTGACGTTCTCAGAATCGGGGACGACCACCATCAACGAAGGTGCGGCACGGTATACGCCGTCCCCACCGTCGACAGTCCAGTTCGGGAAGTACGAAACCTTGACGAGGTGGGGAACCCCAACAGCGTCGGTGGAGAACGACAGACCCATGTCGCCGAACTCGGTGATTTCCGCCGTTCCAGATACCGTGTACGGGGTGAGGGAATCGAGACGCTGGTCGACTGATGTCACTCGCCTCCACTCAACGGGGCCGTCTTCCACAAGCCACACGTCGAGGTTGTCGACGTCGTCGTACCACTCGAGAGCGGCATCAACGAAGTCGGCTTCTCCGGCCCACACGACGGGTTCGAAGGTGGCGACGTCGACCCGGTCGGCATCGGGGAGTGCAAAGATCGTCCATGGCACAGCTTCGTCGAGCACCTCGAGTCCGTAGTCCAACGCCGCTTCTGTGGCCTCCGGGGTGAAAGACACGTAGTAAGCAACGTCGTAGACGGCAAGGTGCTTGACCGCTCTGTCGAAGTCCATTCCCCGATAATCGAGGCCCCTGACCGGGTTCGACGGACGCTGGCTCACCTCAGATGCATTGAGGAAGTGGAATGGTGTGGTGAGTGAACTCTCGAAGAACAGACCTTCCATCGATGGGTGTCCCTCGGACCAGAACGGGAACAGCATGAGGGACATCGGGGTGCCGTACCTGTTCATGTCGGAGTTCGCCTCCCACATGATGCGGCCGTCAGGCAGTTGATCCACCGTCTGCATCAGGTTCTCGTACTCGCCCCATGCCGTCTCTCCGGAGTCGCCCACTGCCTGTTTGCCCTCGTACCCTTCGAAGTTCCACTTGACCCAGCCTGGTAGGTCGTGCATCGAGAGCGCTGCCCCTGACACCATCACAGCGACTGCAACCGCACCGATGATCACTGTCGCCCGGGGAACGTTGGAGAATCGGCGCGCAAGCGCAGCGCCTGCAAGAGCGACAGCGATGCCAGCAAAGATGTACATGCCAAAGTACCAGTACGGCAGAAGCCGTGCGTTGTACAAAACGGTGAAGTCGAGATAGGCGAAGAGGAAGTACCCGGCAAGGGGGAAGATGGTCATCCAGATGACGATGCCGACACGATCCTTGCGCAGAAGCGTCCATGCAATGCCGACGATACCGAGGGCAAGCACGGGCACGAACTCGCCCGGGATCGGCGATCCCGGATTCTGATAGTTGCCGATGATGGTTGTCACGGGCGCCCACCCCATGTCTGACGTCATCCCCTCAAAGACGTTGACACCGAGAGCCAGAGCCCAGAAGGCTGAGATCCCGAACCCGATCACGTATGTCCAGACGACGCCCCCTGAGCGCCTCAAGGACATGCGGAACGCGTCTCTTCCACGGAACGCCGCAAGAACCGGAGCGAGCACAAGTGGAAGCGTCGCCACGACGACCATGATCGTCGTGATGACATGGGACATTGCGGTGAGTCCAAGGACGATGCCTGCCCACGGGTCGAACGCTTTGTTGTTGCGGTAGTTCCGTAGGACCAGGCCGACGTACAGGATCGAGAGCGCGAACGACCACGAGAAGGAGAACTCTCCCGCCAGCGTGGACTTGATGTTCGCTCCGAAGATCGAATAGGACTCCATGAAGACGAACAGCGCTCCGGCCACGCCAGCGACCGCAGCAACGAACTTCGGGAATCCGACGTGCTTGACGAAGAAGTACGAGACCGTTGGCAACGCCACGAGACCCACGATCGTCGTCAGCTTGAATGCAACGCCGTAGGGCAGTACTGCGTCGAGCAGAACGGTCGTGAGTGCTGGAAGCGGGAAGTAGAAGTACATGACAGGGAATCCTGCGTACCAGTCCATGCTCCATCCCAGCAGGTTGCCTGAGGGAAGCAGGTTCTCCGCCAGAACCTTGGGCAGCAGCACATGAGCACCCATATCGCCACCCGTTGGTGTATTCGCGATAAACAGGTACGGGAGACGCCACAGAGGTTGGCCATCTCGGAAGAACGGGCCAAGAAGCCCCGACATGGTCAGGAAGATGAGGACTGTTGGCGCAGCTATCGCAGCTACGACGAACCACTTCGAAACGCCGATACGTCCGGGAGGCGGCGCATCGAAATCCTCAGGGAGTTCGGTAGTTTCATCGGTGTGTGGGGGTGCGATCGCGGTCACACGGGGAGATTACAGCCAATCGGAAGTTGGTAAGGAAGAGTTCACAAATTGTAAATCGTAAATCGTAAATCGTCGGAGACGAACAACAGTGAATCCCAGCTCCGATGTCGGCGCGATTTCGGTTACGAACCTCGGAACGGAGAGCAGACACGGGTTCCGGTCGATTTACGATTTACGATTTACGATCCGCCTTCTTCTTCTTCTGGTAGATCCTCGACCTTGCCCAGGTACTTGGAACGTTGACGTCCGTCTTGTGTCCAGTAGGCATAGATGTACGGGCCGTGGGGGCACGACGAACACGACTGTTTGCCGCACCTGACCATTTGTTTGCGGATCTTGACACCAGGACCCAGATCGGGGAACTCGTGGCCCCTCCCCTCGAGTCGTGCCCTCGTAAGCATGAACAATCGCCTCAACTCAGGTTCATCCATCTCCCTGATGGCTTCAAGCACGTCGCGGTCGATCGGCATCAGTAACCCGCTGGCCGAAGATGAGAAGACGATCCGTGTGCTCGTCGATCAACAACGTCCCATCCAATAGGTGGCGTGAACCTGCCAGCGTGGAGGGAGCAGAGCAGCATGCCCCGATAGACAGGTTCATCTCCGGTTGCGTCATCAAGATACGCCTCCGCAGCAGCATGGTCATAGGACAGGAGTGCGGTGGCGCGGCCAGTGCAACGGATACAGGGAGCGATCATGAGGAACCAACGGTACGGGCATTCGCGATCCGAGCCAAGGATTTCAATGAGATACTTTGATGTCTGCATCCCGCAGAGCACCAGCGAGCCTACGCGATGAGGGGGCACCAGCGAGGGCGGCGACCACTGTTCCTTCTCTATCGAGCACAACGGTGAGCGGGACGGCGAACACGCGCCATGATTCGAATCTCTGGGGTTCCAACTCGTGGGTGATCTCTCGAAACGGTACACCCTTTGAACGCAGCAGGGTGACAGTCTCGGAGCACGTTGTGCACTCAAGCGATGTGAACAGCACAACGCCTGGCCGGTCACCATCGATCTGGACAGAGAGTGTTGGATGCGGTGGCTTCTGAATCCTATTGACGACGAACGCGACAACACCTGCCACACCGAGTACTGCTACAACGAGGAGCAATCTCGCTGTTATCTCCGTCATCCGGCAGGGACTCCAGCGATGAGCGCGACACC
>JAMBLL010000069.1 GCA_023336765.1 Actinomycetes bacterium
ATCGTAGATCGTAAATCGTCAGAAGAGTGCGTGGATAGTGCCGAACAGTGAATCAGCCCTGGACGCTCACACGGGTTTCCTGGGCGATTTACGATCTACGATTGTACGATTTACGTCTTGGCTTAAGAAGCTTTTCGCCTCTGGCGATCGCGGATGCGTCGACGCATCCTACGTCGTTCTCCCTCATCAAGTCCGCCCCAGACGCCTGCGCCCTGGTTCGTTGCAAGGGCATACTGGAGACAAGCTACAGCGACGGGACAGTCCGCGCAGATGGCCTTTGCGGCAGCACCGGCAGGCTCCTCTTCAGACTCGGGGAAAAACACATCGCTGCTTATGCCGTTGCAGGCGGCTTCGCCCCTCCAACTTACATCGGGTTCAAGCGTGAGTTCAACCAAAGTCAATGCGATCCGTCCTTGTCTCTCGGTCAATATAACGACAGTGACCCGTTCAGTGTTCCGATTTTTTTCAATCCCCCTCCGGAATCCCTAGAAAAGCCCAGCTCCAGCCCCTGTGTCGTCACTCGTCCACGTCACATCAGAATTCACAGAGATGACGCCTTCAACACGGACCGCAAGTTCTTGGAGCAGCCGAGCATCCGTTCGCGATTCGACGGATCCATCGAGTTGGACAATGCCATCGACAACCGTAACCGAGAGCTTGTCGGGGTTAAGTTGGAGGACACCTATCACGACCTCATTGAGGACCTCGCCACGTAGGTCCTCGTCGGGCCTGGCAAACGCACCCATAACATCTGCACGGGAAATGATCCCGCAGAGTGTTCCGTCGGGCGTGACCACCGGCAGGCGCTTGACATTGAGTTCCGTCATCTTCCGAGCGGCCTCGGTCACCGTGCTTGACCCATCAACGACGTGAGGGGTCCTCGTCATGACATCTGCAACCGTCTTCGCCTTGGGATGCTCTGCCTCACCGAGAAAGTTTGCAAGAAGACGGCGACGTTGACGTCCCCACGAACGGTCTGCCTCTGCGGTCACAAAATCAGCCTCGGTGATAATGCCAACCACCTTTCGATCGTCGTCGACGACCGGTAGTCCGCTGATCCCTGCGTTGACCATGATCCTGGCGGCTTCCTTGAGTGGTTCCTCGCCACTGATGGTCTTCACCTCAGATGTCATCACATCACTGACCTTCACCGGTCGACCTCCTTGTGGTGCCTTGCGTTACTCCTCATAGGCTAGAGAAATCTCACGAGCTAGACCACCCAGGATGGAGAATGAAGAACACTCCACCTCCGCTACAGTACTCACACACACTCACATCACCCGCGTGGGGAATAGTTACGTGCCACTAAAGATCACCTATCAGGAAAACGATGCCGTCATCGATGATGGTGCCACCGCGGTCATCGGGTCGGATGCAACATCGACCGTCCGGATCGTACGCCCTGGAATCTCACGGCGCCATGCAGTCGTATCCCAGTCCCCGTCAGGATGGATTATCGAGGATGCTGGCTCACGAAATGGCTCGTACCGCTTCGGGCAACGCTTCGAGCGAGTGGAGATCAACGGACCAGAAACCGTGTTTCTCGGCCATCCCACCGACGGCGAACAGCTCACGCTGGCTCCGGTCGGGGCTGACGATGCCGCACCGGCGTCGGACACTCCTGTCGTCGAGACATTCGTCCTGCCCGAAAGCCCACCAGTCAAGACATGGGCCACAGCCACCGCAGGCGCGGCCGCAGGCAAGAAGACAGCCCCCTCGACCAAGACGACGACCGGTAGCGGGACAGAAACAGCCTCAGCGAAGGACAAGACACCTCCTGTTTCTGCTGGTACCACGCCGCCTCCATCCGCGATGGTGCCAGAGACATCGGCGACCCGAAGCCGGGCACAGAGAACACCAAGAGAGGTCGATCTCGCCGAACTCACGAACGCCCTGAGGGATCAGATCAACGCAGTCAAGGGGTTGACGTGGTCCGTGTGGGCGATGATCGCTGTTACCGCAGCCCTCGCCGTGATGACCCTCTTCGTCGGCATCCTCGGTTCGTAACAGCAAGGGGACAGCGGATAGGGATCGGCTGTTTTCCGTTTTCCGTCTTCCGTCTTCCGAATGAAGCTGAAGAGTCAGCTCTGGTAATGGGTTTCTGACTGTGAGCTGTGAGCTGTCGACTGTGAACTGAGCGACCCGCATCACCTATCCGAGCGGGCCTTCAACCCTCATCGTCCGAGTCGCGTAGGAACTCTGCCACTTCGTCTGCGATTTCATCCGCCGTTGGGAGATCCTCAGGAACCAACGAGGTCCTACCAACACGCAAATCGAGACCCTCAACGAATTCCCTCGCATCCCCGCGCTGCTCGAGGATCTCATCGAGCTTGGTGACCTGGTTCGTGGCCTCGAGTTCAATCGACGACAGGTCGAATTCGATACCGATCTGAGCTGCTGCTTTCACCAGGAGCGAATAGATCGCAGGCTCGTAGGGCCGTCCGACGTACTGAGGAACCTGTGCCCAATAGCCGATGGCCGGAACCCCTGCGTCTTCGATGGCTGCTCGAAACACGGTGCCAGCAGATGCAGGGACAACGATGTCGTCCATGAGCGCCTCATCTCCTGCGAGGAGCAGACGCGGATCGGTGGCCGTGCAGAATGTTGCCGTGGTTGAGGCGTGACGGACAGGTGCGGGGACGGCGCCGAGGGTTACCAGATGCGAAACGCCGAATACACCGACGAGGTCGGCGAGGGCGTCAGAGATGGAGGCCCAGGCGAAATCCGGTTCGTTTCCGACAACGACCAGAACATCCTTGCCCGAGGGACGAACGTGGATGATCTCCATGCGGGGCCAGGTCAAAGAGGACAACGTCCCTGATGAGAACCTCAGAATCGGTCGATTCGATCGATAGTCGAAGATCGAGTCCGGGTCGAACGACACTATCGGTTCACCGGACTCCGCGATCCAGTCGGCAGCGTCGCTCGCTGTTGACGCTGCGTCTCCCCAACCCGCCAGCGCCATGACGAGGACCGGGTCGTCCATGGGCGGTGGAGGTGACAGGTTGTACAGCGACATGGCGTCAGGTTACCTGTTAGAAACAGAGTTCACAGTGGACAGTTGACAGTGGACAGTCGGAGAACGGAAAAGCGAGAACGAACAACCGATGACCGATGACCGAAAACCGTTTCACATTCTGGCTGACGGCTGATAGCTGACGGCTGACGGCTGACGGCTGCTCCCCTACAGGTACAGTCCGCTCCCTGATTCGGGCTCGCCGGTGTCGATGGATCGTGGCTGACGCATGTGATCGAGTTGCGCGGTCGCTGCCATCTGCTGGCTGATGAGCGACGCCTGGATACCGTGGAACAGACCCTCGAGCCACCCGACAAGTTGCGCCTGGGCCACACGTAGCTCAGCCTCTGAGGGCGTACCTTCGTCTATAGGGATGAACACAGCATCGAGTTCATCAACAAGGTCCTCAGACAACACATCTTTGAGTTCGGCGAGGGACCGATCGTAGATCGCACGGAGACGGTCACGACCCGCATCGTCGAGCGGTGCCTGGCGTACCTCCTCGAGCATCGCCCGGGTCATCGACGCGATACGGATGAGCTTCGATGGTTCTGACACATGCGGACGCGCATCATCCGAACTCGTCGAGTCGTCAGGTGAAGAGACCACCTCGGGAGTCAGTACACCGTCCTGTTCGCTGTGTTCGGGAGATTCCATTACCAGAGCATACGATGTCCGTCCGGCTCCCGATACGGGTACGATGATGTCGAGATGTCAGACGCCGGCACCACCAAGCAAGACCCAAAGCCCAGCCGATGGCGCACCGCGACGAAAGTGATCCTGTTGTCAGCGTTCGGTGTCCTCATCTTTGTCATCGTTGCAGGAGCCCTGTTCACCAGATACTCGGTTTCGAGAGCATTCCCGCAGACAGAGGGAACCATCCAGGTTCCTGGTCTCGATGGTGAGGTTGAGGTGATCCGGGACTCGACGGGTGTCCCCCACATCTACGCGGATACTCCGCACGACTTGTTCATCGCACAGGGATACGTCCACGCACAGGACAGGTTCTTCCAAATGGACTTCTGGCGACACATCTCCTACGGGCGGCTCTCAGAGATGTTCGGAGATTCCCAGGTCGAGACCGATACGTTCATCAGAACGCTGGGTTGGGGTCGCCTCGCAGACGAACAGTACGAGGTGGAATCCCAGGAAGCCAAAGCGATCATCGACGCGTACTCGCAGGGCGTCAATGCCTACCTCGAGGCTCAATCGCCCTCGGATCTCAGCTTCGAGTACTCCATCATCGAACTGCTGAACCATGACTATACACCAGAGCCATGGACCGGGGCACAATCCCTTGCGTGGGGAAAGGTGATGGCATGGGATCTCGGCGGCAACCTCGAAGCAGAGATCGGTAGATCGCTGGCACTGGGTGTACTCCCGCCAGAACGCGTTGCTCAGCTCTATCCGCCCTATCCCGGGGACCGCCATCCATACATCATCCCCGATGATGGTTCCGCCGAAGCCGGAACACCCGTATCACTCCATGCCTCGGTGGATGCCAGGGATGCGCTTGGTTCGGCAGCAACCGCTATCGCTGCCCTCAACAAAGTCACAGGCGGAGGTGAGGAGACAGGCATCGGCTCGAACTCGTGGGTGCTGAGCGGAGAACACACACCGACGGGGATGCCTTATCTGATGAACGATCCACATCTGTCCGCCCAGATGCCGTCGATCTGGTACCAGGTCGGACTCCATTGCCGTGCGGTAACAGACGCATGCCCCTACGACGTTGCCGGGTTCTCGTTTGCAGGGGTTCCCGGTGTCATCATCGGCCACAACGCCGATATCGCGTGGGGGTTCACCAACGTGGGTCCGGATGTCCAGGACCTGTACATCGAGAAGATCAACCCGGACAACCCTGACCAGTACGAGATCAACGGCGAGTGGGTGGACATGGACGTCCATACCGAGACCATCGTCGTGGCGGGCGGCAACAACCAGGAAGTCACCGTTCGATCAACACGACATGGCCCGATCATCTCGGGGGTATACGAACCACTCGACGAGTTCGAAACGTCAGGGATCGATGTACCTCCCCAATTCGCTGTCGCCTTCAAGTGGACAGGTCTCGACGCCGGCCTTCCATCCGTATCCCAGCCGGTGCTCGGGATCAACCTGGCATCGAACTTCGAGGAGTTCAAGGAATCTGCCCTGCTGTTCGCCGTCCCCTCCCAGAACATGATCTACGCGGATACCGAGGGCAACATCGGTTACGTCGTCCCAGGGAACATCCCGATTCGTTCTTCAGGGGACGGCACGCTGCCCGTGCCTGGATGGACGGACGACAACGAGTGGACAGGCTTCATCCCCTATGACGAGTTGCCCTGGGTTCTGAATCCCGATTCCGGATACATCGTCACAGCGAACAACGCTGTCATCTCGGACGAGTACCCGTACCTGATCACAAAGGACTGGGACTACGGCCACAGAGCCCGCCGCATCGTGAGCCTGGTAACCGCCAACTTCGGGATACCTCTCGATGATCACAGGAGGATCCAATTCGACGGCAGCGACCTCAACGCGGCGCGAATCCTCCCGTACCTCATGCCAGCGATCTCGTCCTCAGGTGTCGCGCTCGACGAGACGGGACAGGCGGCGACCGACCATCTCGATACATGGGATCTGCAGAACTCCGCGGGCAGTCCGGGTGCTGCAACGTGGAACGCAACATGGAAACACCTGCTCGAAGTGACCTTCCATGATGAGTTGCCTGAGTCGATATGGCCGGAGGGAAACTCGCGATGGTTCGAGGTGGTGGGCACGATGCTCAGCAACCCGAACGATCCATTCTGGGACAACATCACAACAGCTGAAACGGAGACCAGAGATGACATGCTCGTGTCCGCATTCCTTGCAGGCGTCGAGGAACTGACGGATACTCTCGGTTCTGACGCATCCACATGGACGTGGGGCGCCATCCACGAGATGACCTTCATCAATCAGTCGCTCGGAGAATCAGGCATTGCGATCATCGAGGACCGCTTCAACCGCGGTCCCTTCCCTGCCAGCGGCAGCAAGGGAGTCGTCAATGCTGTTGGGTGGACGGCAACCGAGGGATTCGAGGTGGACTGGCTTCCTTCGATGCGGATGCTCGTGGATCTCGATGACCTCTCCAACTCACTTGCCATGCACACAACAGGTCAATCGGGCCATGTCGATAACGAACATTACGACGACATGATCCCGCTGTGGCTCAACGGCGAGAACCTCCCGTTCCTATGGGAACGAGCCGACATCAGAGCCGATGCGAAAGCAACGATGTATCTGATCCCGTAGGAAACGTAAATCGTAGATCGTACGATCGTAAATCGTAAGTCGTCGGAGGATTGCAGCCGGAAACGGGATCGGAAGGCTGTGGGCTACGAACTCCGGTCGCCAATCCCGCGGCTTCTTCTCGATTTACGATCGTACGATTTACGATTTACGTTCTTCTAGACCGCTTCTGCGTTCACTCTGATCGTGTGCCAGCCTTCGGCTCCGTTTGGTGCTGGGGGCACCTCGACCTCGGATTGCGTGAATCCCGTGGCGTCTGTGGCACGCACAGAGATGATGTGCTCCCCTTCGCCAAGGTCGGCATCGAGCTTCCACTGGATCCAGGAATTCTCAGACAGTGGCTCACTCAACTCAGCGAACTGCCACTCTCCACCGTCGATCTGAACCTCCACGTAGTCAACCCCAACTGTTGGTGCCCAGGCAACTCCCGCGATGGCGTACGACCCAGCGTCGACCTTCGACCGATTTCGTGGCCTGTCGATCCGGGATTGGGTCTTGATCGGACCCTCTTTGGACCAGCCTCGGGGAATCCAGTACCCGTCGAACGCGTCCCACGTTGTTAGCTCGATCTCCGTGAGCCACTTCGTGGCAGAGACATAGCCGTACAGGCCAGGCACAACAAGCCTGGCAGGGAAGCCATGGTTCGCAGGGAGCACCTCACGGTTCATCCCGATCACGAGCATGGCGTCGCGGTCGTCGAACGCGAACTCGGTCGGGAACCCTGATGTCCATCCATCGACCGATCGACCGACGACCTGTTCCGCGCCTTGTTGAACGCCCGCCATGTCGAGGATGTCACGAAGGAACACGCCTGTCCACAGAGCGTTGCCGACAAGCCGGTCCCCGACCTCGTTGGAGACACACGACAGCGTCGCGTACTTCTCGACCTGGGGCATGGAGGCAATGTCGTCGTACGTGAGGACGATCTCCCTGTCGACCATGCCCTTGATGGTCAACGTCCACTCCTCGGGATCGATTGTCGGCACAACAAGGGCCGTGTCGATCCTGTAGAACGTGGCGTTGCCGACAACGATCGGGGTGAGACCTGTGAGACCGAAGTCATTCGCGGACGTTGGTTCCAGCGCTACTTCGACCGGATCAGGGAGGACGAGAGCGGCACGTTGAGCCTCAGCTCTACCCCGAATCCTCCCACGTCCGATGCCGATCGTCACGACGGTGACCGTGGCTGCGCCTGCGAGTCCGAGCAGAAGGCGTCGCCGCGCGATGTTGGAAACGTCGTTGACGTGAGCATCCATACGCTGCGGATCGGACCACACCTTGATGCCGTACCACGTACCGATCCCGACACCCATCGCGACGATCGTTGCAACTGTTGCCAGGGCCACGCTCACACCGGGTTGGGTCATCTGGGCAGCGATTCCAATGGCGCCCGCAACAGTGAACCCTGAGATGATCGGCCAGGCTTTCGTGGTCGACGCCTTTCCAAGGAACCAACCGATCAGCAACACGACGAAGAAGATGCTGATCGCAAGAACTGCCTTATCTGCTGTGCCGAATGTGGAGATGGCGAACGTCTTCAACCACTTCGGGGAAATATCGATGACATATGAGCCGATGGCCGAGATGGCGGACGGAACCGAATCGGAGAGTCCCGCGAACAGTTCGGTGACACCCATTGCCACCCCGGCACCCGCAACGCCTGCCCATCCAGATCTTCTTCTCGCCTTGAGCGGTTGTTCCGTCGCCTTTGGCGGTGCTTCAGTGGTCATCCCGGTATTGAACACCCTCAGCGGCCGAATCAGTCCCGTGGATGCCCAATACAGCGAGGAATTCATTCTTTGGCAATGAGTTCAGCACAGACGACGGCCTCACCCATCCCTTACGAGCAAGCGACACGCCCCACTTCATGTTCGACAGACCCGACGCGTGGTGTGAATCCGTCGAGATGACGAACCTGACTCCTGGCACTTCCACGGCTCTGCGCAGGAAAGGTGCCGATAGATCGAGTCGCTGGAGACTGGAGTTGATCTCGAGCGCCGTCCCTGTCTCTACGGCCGCTTCGAGCACGGCATCCAGGTCGAACATGATGCCAGGCCTGCTCCCGATCTTGCGGCCGGTCGGGTGGCCGATGATCGTCACCGCTGGATTCTCCATGGCAGCGATGATCCTCGCAGTCTGGGCTGTCGTGTCGAGATCGAAGTACGAGTGCACAGAGGCAACACCGATGTCGAAGAGCTCCAAGAATTCCGGGTCATAGTCGATGGATCCTTCAGCATCGATGTTGAGTTCGACTCCTGCCAGGATCGCCATCTCGGGTCTCCGTACCCGCTGTTCCTCGATCTCTGCATGTTGCTCAAGCATCTCAGCCCTTGAGAGTCCGTTCATCGTGAGATTCTCAGCATGGTCGGTGATCGCGACGTACTCGAGGCCTCTGGCTGAGGCAGCATCAAGCATTGCCTCGAGGGTGGAGCGACCGTCGCCGGAGCGGTCGGTGTGGAGGTGCAGATCCCCCTTGATGTCCTCGACGCTCACCGGTCTTGGCAGGGCACCAGCATCTGCGGCCGCGATCTCACCAGCACCTTCTCTGACTTCAGGGGTGATCCAAGCCAGACCAAGCGCAGAGTAGATCTCGCTCTCGGTACGCGCAGCGATCACCTCGCCTGTGGGTACCGACGAAAGCGAGTACTCGTTGAGGGTTGTGTCACGTTCGAGGCTGCGTTGCCTCAACTCGATGTTGTGGCCTTTGGATCCCGTGAAGTACAACCATGCTGCACCGAAGTTCTCCTCGCGCACGACGCGTAGGTCCACCTGTATGCGATCATCGATGACCACCGAGGCCTTGGTGTCGCCAGATCCGAGCGTTGCCGTCACGCCCGGAAGCCCGATGAACCGTTCCGTCACGGATGCGGCGTCATCTGAGGCAACGAGAATATCGATGTCGCCGATCGTCTCGGACAGCCTTCTCAGACTGCCCGCATACTCGATCCGATCGATGTCCACCGACGCAGAGAGCTCCGCCATCACTCTGGCGGCGATCCCCATGGCGTCATGGATCGGTGTTCGTGTCTCATCCGAGTGGATGCCGAGAAGCTGGATCGAACGGGCGATCTTCTCCTCAGACTTCACCCCCAACCCCGGAAGCGTTCGCACAAGCTGCTTGTCAAGCGCATCCTCGAGACCAGCAACATCGGTCACTCCAAGATGCTCCTGGAGGCGCAGCACGGTTTTTGGCCCCAGTCCAGGGATCTTCATGAGTTCGAGCATCGTTGGAGGGAACTTCGTCTTGAGTCTCTCCACCTTGCCGATGGAACCGTTGGATGCGAACTCGACGATCTTCCGGGCTGTCGCGTCACCGATACCATCGATCTCTCGCAGCTCTGACACCGACATTTCCGCAACGTTGCTGTGGGTTGCAGCTATCGCGTCGATCGCCTTCTCATACGCCCTGGTACGGAACGATTGGCTCGTTCCATCCTCGAGTTGGGTATACGCAATGAGTTGGCGAATCGCGGCGATGACAGAAGCATTCGTCGGCCTCACAGGGCCATCACCACAAATCCAGCGAACAAGGTGACGAGGATGATGCCCTCGATGCGGGTCACTCGTTGGGATGTAGCTGCAAAGACGCCGGCAAAGACAGCTGCACCGACCATGATCACGATCAACATCGTGTCCAGAGAAGAGACCGGTCCGGGCTGGATCACGATTGCAAGGCCCGCAACGCCCAAAGAGTTGAACAGGTTCGATCCCAGGACGTTTCCGAGGACCAGGCCGGATTGACCTCGCCGCGATGCGGCGACTGCGGCAGACAACTCAGGCAAGCTCGTGCCGACGCCGGTGATGAGTCCCATGAACACAACAGAAAGGCCCATGGTGGTACCGATGCCCTCGACTCCGATGAGTAGCTGCTGACCAGCAACGACAGTTGCGACCAGTGCGGCTCCGCCGTAGAGGATCTCGACGCCGAGCCGGTCATCATCCACCTCGATGTCATCGAGATCACTGCCCTGGGTATCTGTGCTCTGTCTCCCCCAACGCACAAGGAGCCACATCGCGACAAGCATCCCAACAAGGAGAACCACGCCCGCGATCCGCGTCACGAACCCCGACAGGAGAACGATGGCAAGCAAGAATACTGCCGAGAGCATGAGCAGGCCTTCACGCCTGATCACGGCATGCGTTGTCGACACGGCTGCGATAATCGCGGCGGTGCCCAGGACCAGCGTGATGTTCGCCGTGTTCGAGGCGACGACGTTACTCAGAGCGAGGTCGAGATTCCCCTGAACCGAGGCCATTGACGAAACGACGAACTCAGGAACGGATGTTCCGAAACCGACGATGACGGCTCCGATGATGATGGCTGAGATGTTGAGTATCTTGGCGATTCGCACGGCGGACAGGACCAGACGGTCGGCGGCAACGATCAAAACGACAAGTCCTGCAACGACTCGCAATATGTCAATTCCCAAGCGCCAGCCTCCCAACAACGAGATAGTACCGCTGCGAGCGTTGGAGACCGGATCGACCCGCCCGCGGCTAACATTGTGCGCCTATGAAGGATCTCCCCGACCCCATCCACGAGACCTGGTTGTATTCAGATGCCCTCGTCCCGAGGCGATTCCTGAGACCTGTATTGGAGTTCACCCGCATCGAGGCTGCTGGTGGCATCCTTCTCCTCATCGCAGCGATCATCGCGATCATCTGGGCGAACAGCGCTGCATACGAAAGCTACTTCACGTTGTTCAACACCGAACTCGACTTTAGCTTCGGTCCGATCCACCTCTCGGAGACACTCAAGGACATCATCAACGACGGGCTGATGGCCATATTCTTCTTCGTAGTCGGACTCGAGATCAAGCGTGAACTCGTTGTTGGTGAACTGAACTCGTTCAAGAAGGCCTCTCTGCCCGCCATGGCCGCGCTTGGCGGCATGGTCGTCCCCGCCCTCATCTACCTCGCCTTCGTGGTGCCAACAGGCGACGCCGAAGCGATCCGCGGGTGGGGAATCCCCATGGCAACGGACATCGCGTTCTCCGTCGGTGTCGTTGCCCTGCTCGGTGCGCGGGTGTCTGTCGGTGCCAAGCTGTTCCTGCTTGCTCTGGCCATCGTCGATGACATCGGGGCCATTGCCGTTATCGCGGTCTTCTATACCGAAGAGCTCATTTTCGGCTATCTCGCCCTCGCTGCTGTGTTCCTCATCATCGGCTACTTCGGGCGGAGGGCTGGCATCACCTCAATGGTCTTCTACGTCCCCCTTGCCGCGGTCATCTGGTACGGCTTCCTCGAGTCTGGTGTGCATGCCACGATCGCAGGCGTCGTGCTCGGCCTGCTCACGCCGGTCGTGGCGAAGTACACCGATGAACAGTTCCGCCAGAAGACGGTTCAGGTGCTCAACCGATGGGACGAGGACCGCGTATCACCCCACTCCGAGGAGCGACTCGACCAGGATGCGCTCGAACTCGCCGAGGTTGCGCGCCACTCGGTCTCCCCCCTCGACCGGCTTGAGCACACGCTGCATCCGTGGTCGTCGTTCGTCATCGTCCCTCTCTTTGCACTGGCGAACGCAGGTGTCAGGTTCGTGGGACAAGAGGCAACCTTCGCCGAGCAGCTGACCAGTCCGATTCTCCTCGGTGTGGCAGTTGCCCTGATGCTCGGCAAGCCGATCGGTATCGCGTTGGCGACCTGGATCGGGCTGAAGCTGAAGCTTGGTGTGCTGCCAGCAAGAACAACGATGGCAACGGTCATCGGCCTGGGCGCGCTTGCGGGTATCGGGTTCACCGTGTCGCTCTTCGTCACCGAACTGGCATTCCGGGTAGAGCTGTTCGCCAATGAGGCGAAGCTCGGCATCTTCATCGGATCGGGTATCGCGGGTGTTGTCGGTGCGTTGATCCTGTGGTTCGTCAAGACGCCTCCTGACGATGCTGTCGATGAGCCAGATCATCTCGTTGGCACACCGGACTCTGCCTGAACGGGAACACGTTCGCCATTCCGATAGTTGTGGTCACCATGACATCTGGACCCAACCCCGCAATGGCAGCCTGGAGCATGGTTCGTGCCAGGCGACTATCCCCGCCTCAACCGGATCCGCACAGCACGATCGTCGTCGACCACAGCGACCTCGGACAGGTGCTCGACGATTTTGCCATCTCGGGCATCACGTCGCTCACCGACAGTGCCAACGCCCTTGAGAGCTATCGAGATTCCCTCGAGGCCATCGATCCTGACCGCCTGAACGCAACCGAAGCCCTTGCGTTCTGGATGAATCTGTACAACGCAGGGGCGCTGTGGGCCGCGGGAGTTGCCTTCGATGACGACATGGGGTCTGTCCTGCGGATACCGAGCGCGTTCTCTGGGAGATGGGCAACGATCGCGGGAGTTGAGCTGTCCCTCAATGACATCGAGCACGGCAAGATCCGAAGATTCGGTGATCCGAGGATCCATGGTGCGCTGGTCTGCGGATCGGCATCGTGTCCAACATTGCGTTCGGAGCCATTCACGGGTGCAGATCTCGATCACCAACTTGAGGATCAGTTACGGTTCTTCATCTCCCACGGTGGGGGTTCGGTGAACCGTGCGGACAACACCGTGTGGCTGTCGTCAGTGCTCAAGTGGTACGGAAGGGACTTCACGTCGCCACATACGATGCCGAATATCGCTCCAGCGAACACCGACCGCCTCAGAGATACCGTTGCTTACTGGTTCAGCCCCGATGATGCCGAGTACATCTGGGAAAAGACGCCAGATGTCGTGTTCATGCCCTATGACTGGGGGCTTGGCTGCTCCGTGGCCTGAACCTGGGAACGGACGCCAACGAGGAAGAACACAACCGCCATCACCGCTGCAATGATGTCGAATGGGATGACATAGCGGGCTAGGTCCGGACCCGAAACTATCCACGATCCCGCGGGTCCGAACCCGACGTTCGTCAGGTAGTTCCAGATGGACCACACGCAGACAACGCCGAGGACCGAACCGGCAAAGAGCGCCCACGACCACGAGAACGCCCGGTACACACCGATCGTGAGAGCCGCTCCGGCCCATGCGATGTCAAGGGCCGAGAGCAGTTGCAGGTACTGGAGCGATGGGTCGAAACCGAGAGCTGCCGAGGACGCCAGGGTGATCAGGCCAACGGTCCCTGTGACAAGGACAACCAGGCCAACACCGCTGGCGATCGAGCGGACGGTTGGACTCCGTCCCATACCCACGAACCAGGGTTCGTCTCCCAGGTTCATCAGTGTGATCGTCATTGCGTGGGCGATTGCTACGAGCACAACGAGTTGGGCGATGAACCATCCGAGGGGTTCTTCTCCGGGGGTCACGAGCAGCAATGGCAAAGAGGCAAGCAGGCCACCGACGAGAAACGGTATCGCGCGCAACAGCGCACGTTCAATGGGAGGCATCGTCATATCTGAATCGAGCGGTCCCCTATTCGGCCCTCGTGGATCCTGCGTTCGGCGATCTCGAGATACTCCGGGGAAAGGTCGAATCCGACGTAGTGGCGATCCGACTCGACAGCGGCGACCGCTGTCGAGCCTGAGCCAATGAAGGGGTCAAGAACGAGGTCTCCGGCAAAGGTGTAGAGCTCGATGAGTCGCTTGGGGAGTTCCACGGGGAACGGAGCAGGGTGTCCCACGCGGCGTGCAGATTCAGGGAGGATGTCCCAGATCGAAACAGTGGCCTCGAGGAACACTTCCTTCGAGATGGTGTCCTCGCCCTTCCTCATCCTGGCGTACGATCCCTTGGAGGCGACAATGACGTATTCGTGCACGTCGCGAAGTGTCGGGTTCTTTGCGGATCTCCACGATCCCCACGCACAGGACCCTCCCGCAGATTTCGCCTTCTGCCAGATGATCTCGCCACGAAGATCGAAACCGATCTCGGTCAGAAGGCCAGCCACGTACTGATTGAGCGGGATGTACGGCTTACGACCGAGGTTCGCGACGTTGACGGCGATCCTTCCCCCAGGTTCGAGCACGCGATACGTCTCAACGAACACGTTTCGCAGCAATCCGAGATACTCATCGATTGCAAGGTCGTCATCGTATTCCTTGCCGACGTTGTAGGGAGGGGATGTCACCATCAGCGCAACACAATTGTCCGGGATCTGGTGCATGTCCTCTGCCGACTGGCAGAAGAGCTGATCTAAGACCGCGGCGGGCGGTTCGCTGACGGATCCGAGGTCGCCGCCCTGTTTGGTTTCGGCCATCTTGCGTCCATAGAAGCCGGACGCGTCGTGTCCCTCGCGCTTTGATGTGCCGAAGCTTCGTGTACTTGTTGCCACAGATGTCTCCCTGCGCGGAACCGTAGCACCGAACAACGAGTCAATGGGGGAACTTCAGCGAACTGCAGCTTTGTACGAACCAAGGTTCAGAAGTTCCGCTGCATGGGCAGGCGGGGGATCGAGCACCCGCTTGAGCGCCTCAGGGCCGGGTTCATGGATAAGGTCGATGAACGTCCTGTAGTTCCATGCAACACCTGCAGGTCTCGATTCGATGCGCGTCAGGTTCGCACCCCTCAGGCCGAGTTCGGCAAGTACGAGGGCGAGTGACCCAGGCGTGTGCGAGAACGTGACCACGATCGTGGTCTTGTCATCGTCGTCGTTGACCTCGGGATCTCCGACGTGGAGAACCACGAAACGGGTTGTGTTGTGATCCTTGTCGAGCACGTCCTCAAGAAGCACATCAAGTCCGAAGGCAGCACCTGCACGCGGGGGTGCAAGCGCCGCAATGCCGGGGTCACCGAGTTCGGCGACCTGCCTCACCGCTCCTGCCGTGTCGGCCGCAGGGATGGCTACGACCCCGAGTTCGACGAGGGCGTGCTCAGCCTGCGAGAGTGCCTGGGGGTGAGAGCGCACCTCCCGAATGTCCTCGAGTTTGGCACCCCGCAGGCCGTGGAGTGTGTGACGGACCTCAACGAGGTGCTCGGCGGTGATCGAAAACCGTACATGATCTCCGTTGCCGGGGAGGCGGTCGAGTACGGGGAGAACGGAACCCGTGGTTGAGTTCTCCACCGGTACAACCAACCGGTCCACGTCACCGTTCTCAAGCGCTTCGAACGCGACGGCAAAACCACTGTGGCCGATGTACTCATCTTCAGGGAACAACTCCGTAGATGCCCGATAGCTGTAACTGTGCGGCTCGCCCTGATATCCGATCTTCATGAGAGGGAAGGTATCAGTTCACAGTCCACAGTCCACAGTTCACAGTTCACAGGCGAAAGGGCCGGTGCCGCACCGCAGGTCCCGCTGCATCGGGGCTACCCCTCTCTGTCATTCCCGTTTCAACCTCAATCCACGAACTCCACCACGGGACCGCCGGCTTCTTGCATCCCCCTTTCAAGGGGGATAAGCGACGAGCCC
>JAMBLL010000070.1 GCA_023336765.1 Actinomycetes bacterium
CCAGACACCAGACACCAGACACCAGACACCAGAACCCGACTGTGCTCGGGGGTTTGTACTCTCTCCTCAGATGGCTTGATAGCGCAGTGGTCATTCCGCTGATGGCTGATGGCTGATGGCTGATGGCTTCTGCTTCCACAACTCTGTGGCTTGTTGGAAGGCGTATGCGGCCTTGAGCACGTCGAGGTCTCCATGGTGGCGGCCCACGATCTGGAGGCCCACGGGCAGGCCGTCGTCGGTGAAGCCAGCTGGTATGGAGATCGATGGGAGTTCGACGGTCGATATGTAGTAACAGGAGGCGAACCAACTCGTGTAGTTCTCCATGGCAACGCCGTTGATCTGTGTGGGGTACTCGACGGTGATAGGGAACGGAGGCACCGCAGACGTCGGGATCGCAAGGAAACGGTGCTCTTCAAGGAAGCGCAGAACCCGTTGCCGGAGTTTGGTCCTCGTCTCAGCGGCGCGGCCGAGGTCAGCGGCCGTGAGGCCCAGGCCGTACTCGGTGTTCCAATGGATCGTTTCCTTGTACGCATCGGGGTTTCGTCGGATCGGTTCAGCGAACTGTCGTGCGTAGGAGTATCCCCGCCACACCTTGAACGACTCCTCTGCCCCGGAGAAGTCGGGTGTCCCCTCGGTAACGATGAAACCGATGTCTTCGAGAACTTGTCGAGCGGGGGCAAGTGCCCGTGTCACTCTCGGGTCGATCGGTAGGCCGCCCAGGTCTTCTGACCAGGCGATCGGGACACCTGCCCAGTCGGCCCCAAGAGGTGCGGCGAACACTGAGCCCGTCTCCTCTATAGAGATCGGGATCCGATCGTCTGGCCCCGAGACAGCAGCCATGAAGAGAGAGATGTCCTCGACCGTTCGCGCTATCGGCCCATGGACCGAGTGGCTCCACCAGGCATCCTTGGTCGGCCAGGTGGGGATACGACCAGGGGATGGTCGGAAACCGACGGTGTTCGTGAACGATGCAGGGTTGCGCAGTGATGCACCGTAGTCGGAACCATCCGCAAGGGAGACCATGCCTGTCGCGATCGCAACAGCAGCGCCACCAGACGAACCGCCTGGGGTGTAGTCGGGGTTCCACGGGTTTCGAGTCACGCCGAAGACCTCGTTGAACGTCTGGCTCCCTGCACCGTGCTGAGGTGTGTTCGTCTTCCCAACCGTCACCGCGCCGGCCTTCTGCATCCGGTCGACGATCAGCGTGTTGCGCGTCGGGACGAAAGACGAGTACACCGGAGAGCCGAACGTGGTCAGGATGCCCCTTGTTTCATGGAGATCCTTATGGGCAACAGGCAACCCGGTGAGAAGTGGTATCGACCCACCTGCTCGAAGCGCTTTGTCAGCTACATCGGCCATCTCATACGCAACTTCAGGGACGAACGTCACGATCGCATTGAGTTCGGGGTTCTTTGCCTCGATCTGGGCCACATGCGCGTCGAGGAGTTCTCGTGCCGAGATCTCCTTGCGCCGCAGCATTGCCGCTTGGTCGACGGCCCTGAGACGGACGATGTCCATCAATGCATCCTGTTTGGGAGGGCGTTCGACCAGATGGTCCGCGCGTCGTCCAGCGAGATCGAACCTGCGGTTGAGAAGTCGAGTACATCACCGGTGAACGTGCCGATCCTCCGATGGGGAACGAGCGTGTCCAGGCTGTGGCCCGGCCCGACCGCGATCACCCGAAGTGGGGTCTCGTCGAACAGGTCACGGTGGGGGAGTTCATCAAGTGTGAACCCAACACCGGATTTGAATGCGATCTCAGCGAGTGCGACAGCGAGTCCCCCTGAGGAGATATCGTGGAGGACCGGCATCTCGTATGCGAGGGTCGCTGTCGCCGCGATAACACGGCGTGCCATATCGCCATCAACGTCAAGTGGTCTGCCTCCCAGGCTCGCGTTGATGATCCGGTCATACGCTGAGGCAGCAAAGTCACCGTTCGGTTCCTGCCCGATGACCCATATGGACATCCCGTCCTCTGCCCTGTCGAGTCGTGGGGGCTGATCTGGCATCGGGTCGCAGAAACCGAGCATGCCCACCACGGGTGCCGGGTAGATATCCGTGCCATCCGTCTGGTTGTAGAGCGAAACATTGCCACCCACGACAGGGACGTCGATCTCCTCGCACGCCCACGCCATACCCTCGATCGCTTCGATCAACTGCCACATGACCTCAGGGTTCTCCGGGTTCCCGAAGTTGAGGTTGTCGACAAGCGCATACGGGCGCGCCCCGGTGACGGCGACGTTCAACGCCGACTCGAATACGATACGAGCGGCTCCGCGGCGAGGGTCGAGATAGGTGCGCAGTGAGTCGCCATCGGTGGAAACGGCCATGCCCTTGGCTGTTCCCTTGATGCGCAACAGCGAGCCATCGTGGCCGGGTTCAACAACGGTGTTGAGGAACAGCATGTGGTCGTACTGCGATGAGATCCACGAGCGGTCCCCGATCGCGGGATCGTCGAGCAGTCTGCCCAACACGTGCGCGGCATCGAGGTCTTCTGGGATCTGGGGCTCTTGTCCCCAAACTTCGTCGAGATAGCCAGGCCTAAGACTCGGGCGATCGTACTTCGGGGCGTCATCTGCCAGCGATGCCGCTGGGACCTCTGCTACAAGAGTTCCCTGCGAATACACCCTGAGCGCTGGCCCGGCCGTCACATTTCCGATGGTCGAAGCGTCTATCTCCCATCGCGAGGCAATGGAGAGGACCTCATCCACGTTGTCTGGTTGGACGATCGCCAGCATTCGCTCCTGAGATTCGGACATGAGTATCTCTCCAGGAGTCATCCCGGGTTCCCGCAGATGTACGGCATCGATATCGACGTCCATTCCCATACCACCGTTACCAGCTGTCTCAGATGTTGCACACGAGATGCCTGCCGCTCCGAGATCCTGGATCGCGACCACAAGACCCTTGTCGTACAGTTCAAGGCACGCCTCGATGAGTTTCTTCTCCTCGAATGGGTCGCCAACCTGCACACTTGGCCGCTTCTCCTCGTCGCCTTCCTCGAATGACGCGGACGCGAGGATCGATGCGCCACCTATACCGTCCTTGCCTGTCGCATTCCCGAGGAGAATGGCTAGGTTGCCCTCGCCCGATGCCGCAGAAAGGACGAGTTGGTCCTGTCTCAGGATCCCGAGCGCCATGACATTGACCAGGGGGTTCTTCGAGAAGCGGTCGGCGAACTCGACCTCACCACCGAGGGTCGGTACTCCAACAGCATTCCCGTAGCCCGCGATGCCTGAGACAACACCCTCGAGGAGGTAGCGGTTGCGCGTCTCCTCGAGCGGGCCGAATCGGATGGCGTCCCACACACCGATAGGGCGTGCGCCCATGGTGAAGATGTCCCTCAGGATGCCCCCAACCCCGGTCGCTGCACCCTGGTGCGGTTCGACGAAGGATGGATGGTTGTGGCTCTCGATGCGCAGAGCAGCAAGCCATCCATCACCAAGATCCACAACACCAGCGTTCTCGCCAGGACCTACGACCACCCACGGCTGATTCGAGTTGAACCGGCCAAGGTGGATGCGAGAGGACTTGTACGAGCAGTGCTCGGACCACATCACCGAGTACATGGCCAACTCTGCGGGACGTGGCTCACGCCCAAGCAGATCGGTTACATCGGTGTACTCCGCGTCAGTCATCCCGAGTTGGATGTGTGCTGGTGTTTCTTGAACGGTCATGCCTTCACCGCGGAAACCGATGCGGCGAATGACTCGAAGAGAACTCGGCCATCTGCTGATCCAAGGATGCTCTCGATCGCTCGTTCGGGGTGCGGCATGAGGCCAGCCACGTTGCCTCGGCTGTTGGCGATTCCCGCGATCGCATGCGCCGATCCATTGGGGTTCGCTGCTGCTGTGAGGGATCCATCTGTGTCGCAGTAGCGCAAGATGACGTGGTCGTCACCGTTCTGCAAGGGTGAATCCTGTGTGATGTAGTTGCCCT
The DNA here is from genome assembly GCA_023336765.1 of Actinomycetes bacterium. GTDB lineage: Bacteria > Actinomycetota > Acidimicrobiia > Spongiisociales > UBA5794 > JAMBLL01. Next base: position 3,940 of record JAMBLL010000070.1, read on the forward strand.
CGTAGGAGTTCAAGGGGATTCGCAGTACCTGTCCAACGGTTGCTGCAGCGGTGAGCACACTGTCGGTTGACGCGACCCTGACTGTGACAGGCTTGCATATGAACTTCAGATCCTGGTTCGCAACAAGCGCCCCACCAAGGATGCCAGCCTCGCACAGAACCTGGAAGCCGTTGCAGATCCCGAGCACCGGCACGTCAGTTGCCGCGAGGCGTTCGACTTCCTTCATGATGGGAGAGAAGCGGGCGATCGCACCCGTGCGCAGATAATCACCATGTGCGAATCCACCGGGGAGAACAACACTGTCAGCACCCGATAAGTCCGTGTCGCGATGCCACACCAACTCAGCATCCAGGCCAACCATGTTGAGTGCGTACTCTGTGTCTTGTTCGCAGTTCGTGCCAGGGAACACGATCACGGCAGTTGTCACGAGGTTGCGTCGATCGTGTAGTGCTCGATGACCGGGTTTGCGAGGAGCTTGGCGCACATGCTCTCGACGGTCGCCAGGGCGTCGTGGGAGTTCTCAGCGTCGATGTCGATGGTGATCGTTCGTCCGAATGACACATGCTCAACACCGGTGAACCCGAGGTCGTGCAACGCCCTCGCCGTGGTCGCTCCCTCAGGATCGGACAGTCCGGGCTTGCGATCGACCTGGATAACAAACGTGTACATCATCTTGCTCCCATGTCATCGAGATAGTCAGCGAACACCTTCCCTGTCAGCCGTTCGTATGCGTCGATGTAACGATCCGACGTCTCCTGTACGACCTCTGGCGGCAGCACCGGAGCGGGGGGCGTCTTGTCCCACGAGGGTTGAGCTTCGAGCCAGTCTCTGACCGGTTGCTTGTCGAACGACGGCATCGTGGCGCCGGGCTCCCAGGCATCCGCTGGCCAGTAGCGCGACGAGTCTGGTGTCAATACCTCATCGATGAGAACGATCTGGTTCTCGACTATGCCGAACTCGAACTTGGTGTCCGCGAGGATGATGCCCCGCTCGGCTGCATGTTCGGCACCCTGGCGGTAGATATCGAGCGATCGGGACTTCAGTTCTTCGTACAAGGCATCTCCCACGAACGACCGTGCCTGTGCCTCGGTCAGGTTCTCATCATGACCCGACTCCGCCTTTGTCGCTGGTGTGAAGATCGGCTCATCGAGCCTGCTTGCCAGTTGCAGTCCGTTGGGAAGGTGTTCTGTTGTCGGCCCACCACCTGAGGAGTATTCGTTCCACGACGATCCGTACAGGTATCCGCGGATGACACACTCCATGGGAATCACCTCGGCGGCTTGGACGAGCATCGCTCTTCCGGCGTACTCGGCTTGAAGCTCCGGTGTGAGGAATTCCATGCCAGATGTATCTGCCGAGATCAGGTGGTGCGGCGTGTCGAGGATGGAGAACCAGTCGAGGGACAGCCCGGTGAGGACCTGCCCCTTGTGCGGTATCGCCTCACCGAGGACGACGTCGAATGCTGAGATGCGGTCTGATGCGACCATCAGCAGCCGGTAGTTGTCGACGCGATACAGTTCGCGGACTTTCCCTGACCCGATGTGATCCAGCACTGGCACAGGAATCAGCCTACAGCCATCAGCCATCAGCCATCAGCCATCAGCCATCAGCCATCAGCCATCAGCCATCAGCCATCAGCCATCAGCCATCAGCC
>JAMBLL010000071.1 GCA_023336765.1 Actinomycetes bacterium
GCGTTGACGCCCTTTTTGTCGACCTGTCCGTTCGCCCTATCGTCCGCCACTGGGACCTCCTGCCTCTGTACGTACAGCCTACCTCATCTGCGACCACCGCATCCTTACCTGTGCTCCCAAGATGTCGCTGCGACGCTCAAAATCCGAGGAGATCTGTAGACGGTTCAGGCGGGCGGGTGTACGGTAGGAGAAGGAGGCGATTGTGAAACGGTGGATGTCTCTGACGGTAGGGATCGCGCTGGTAGTGGCTGGCTGCGGTGGAACAGATGCAACCGACGAAACTGGCGACACTGTCGCGAGCACGGTGGCAGCCACCACGACTTTCCCGACAACCGTCACGACGACCCCAGCAGCTGCAACTACGGTGGCTCCGGTACCTACAACAACTGGTGCACCAGCGACCACGGCACCGCCGCCACCACCACCACCGACGACGGCGCCACCAACAACCGCTGCACCACCCGCGGTGTACTACGAGGTGGCGAACCCGGCGAATCCCACCTACTACCCCGGTCCTCTTGCTGGCGCAGGGGTCTACTTCGGTTCAGGATGCTCACCTGGCACTGCCACGTTGCCAGACGGGATCTGGTTCGGAGACATCACGTCGGTGTCGGGAGGGTCGTTCGAGTTCGACCTGATGTGCTTTGCACCGCGCCCTGAAGGGGAGTCCGAGGAGTACGGTATCGGGGAGATCACGAACAGCAACCCGACGCTGCGGACCGTCCCCGTGGGCGCCGGTGCGCCGGTCTATGTGGTGGATATGTCGATGAACTGGGTGCAACAGCCATACTCCGCGTGGCACGTCGATACCGGGGCCGTCAGTGGCTGTCCGCTCGAGTGGTGCTCTGCGGTGTGGCTCTACGTCAACGGTGGCGAAGCGACCGAGATCATGGTGATCTGGACACCGTAGAGCGGATTCGACGCACATGAGTCGCCGGTACCCTTGCCTCCACTCTGCCGTAAGGGACCATGCCATACACCACTCTTCTCTTCGATCTCGACCACACGCTCATCGATGGTCATGCCTCTGAAGCTGCGGCGTTCGACTACACACTGACAAGGGCAGGCGCTCAGGATCCTTCCGACTACCTCGCACCGTACAGGGAGATCAATTCGGAGCTGTGGGCGGCAGTCGAAAGAGGTGAGATCACACCGAACGATCTTCGCTCCGAACGGTTCGCACAACTCATCGCCGCAACCGACCTCGAGGCCGATCCCGACACGATGGGCGACGACTACGTCCACGGGATGGGCGCAAACGGCGATCTGTACCCGGGGACGATCGAGACGCTTGATGCGCTCGCCGACATCGCGGACCTGGCGCTTGTCACGAACGGTATCGGAGACGTACAGAGGGCCCGCATCGCCCGCCTCGGCCTCGACAAGTATTTCGATGTGATCGTGATCTCAGGCGAGGTCGGTGTGGCGAAACCTGGACCGGAGATCTTCGACCTCACCTTCGAGGCGCTCGGCCAACCTGACAAGGGGACAACGCTGATGATCGGTGACAGCCTGAGCTCGGATATGGCAGGCGGAATCGCCTATGGCATCGCGACGTGCTGGTACGCAGCACACTCCACAGGGATGACTGTTGTTCCCGTCGATCACACGATCACGGAACTCGACGAACTCCTACCGATCGTTTCGGGAGCCTGATCGGTCAACGGCTGCGGACCAACTCGCGAGCATCCTGGTCTTGCGACACTCCAATCGGCGTCGACCTCCCTTGAACTCGTACCCGCTGAGGCGCTTCACGGCCCAGGACGGTTCTGGCGAACCATGCCCATCCGAATCGGATGAGTATCACCGCGGGAACCGCCACGAGAAGCATCCCGGCGAGTTCACGAAACGGCTCGACCCAATGTGTGAAACTCTTGCCTGCTGTGAGCGGATCCACGGTCGTTGCCCACGGCGTCTTTGATATCACAGCCCACACCACGATGACGACGAATGCGAGGATCCAGACCACCATGATCCGTTTCGCAGTCCTCATCATCGACTCCCTGTTCGCGCGAACCGTTTAAAGACGAGCCGGTCGGACGTGTTCACGATCCACCGCCAGTTGAGGGCGATGTGGATCGCCGTCAGCCACAGCACCCACCCAACGGATGCCAGATGGATCCAGAGCATGAATCGTGCGCCGGGCGGTGTGACACCCAGCCATGGGAGCGCCACCTCTGAGATGAGAAGGCCGGACACGATGATGGATACGAAACCGATGAAGAGAGCGACCATCAACAGATAGTTGACCCGATTCTGGAACGATGTCGCAGACATCATGCGACGCGTGGTTGTAACCACCCAGTTCGTGTGCTGGACGGTGTGCGTTACCAGGCCTATCGCTATTGCGATACCGAGCCACTCGTGTATGGCCAATCCGGTCAGAGGCACATTGATGACGAGGGCGAACAGGACGAAGATGACCGCATCGACTGTGTACAACCGCAAGGTCCGGTTGTTGCGGGCCGGAGCGCGCTCACCGCCTCGTTTCACTCGACTCGTCTGATTCATCGTCTCCATCACGGCGTTCTCCTGGAAGTTTCAACCCGAATCGAAGCAACCGAACATGTGAACAAGCTGGCAGCAAGGTGAGAGCACGATGAGAATGGGTGGGGACCATTCTCATGCTTCTCGGAGGCCATCTTCATGATGCTTTCACATTCACGTTGGATACTTCCCCGATATGGGCAAAGTCATCGATGAATTCGGTGGGTCATGAAGCGCACTCTCAGCCTCATAGGTCTTCTCGTACTCGGCGTCATGCTGCTGTTCAATCCAGACACCGGCGTGGTCGCCAGCGTCCCTCCTGCCACCGTGGTTGCCGAGGCCATGCCATCGACCACAACGGGGGAACCGCCTCCAACGGACCCGTCCGGGACCGAATCCATGCAGTCGACGACCTCGACGACGACTGAACCTCCATCGTCCACTTCCACCACCCCAGCACCAGCGACCTACTCGGTGCTCGGAGACGGTGTCCCCTCAGAGTTCGGGATATTCCAGGTGGAGATCGTCATCGAGAGTGGCGAGATGGTGGACATCGTCACCATCTCAGAACCGAGTGATCGGAAATCCCGACGGATCAACGATGATGTGATCCCTCTGTACGAAGAGGCAGCGATCAGTACACAGAGTGCAGACATCGATGTTATCTCAGGTGCAACAGTGACCTGGGGCGCCTACACCGCCTCGATCCAGTCCGCCATGGATGAGGCCGGACTGTGATCACGCTCCCACCGCCTACTCGTGTTGAACATGTGATGGGTACAGCAGTCGTGTTCGATATCCGCGACCACGGGTTCAACGACGATTACCTCGAAGAAGCAGCGTCGATGCTGCACTGGGTCGATGCCACGTTCAGCGTGTTCAGGCACGACAGCGAGATCTCGCGCATCGCTCGTGGTGAGTTATCCGTCACCGATGCCCACCTGAAGGTCCAGGTCGTACTCGCGATATGCGAGGCATTGCGACGTGACACCAAAGGAGCATTCGACCACCGGCCCAATGGAACACTCGACCCTTCGGGTTATGTGAAGGGCTGGGCTGTCGAGCAGGCAGCGAGGATCCTTACCGGTTCAGGCATCGATACGTTCGTTGTATCGGCGGGCGGCGACATCGCAGTCCGTGGCACTCCGTCCAATGTGGACGTGTGGAGGGCAGGCATCAGAGACCCTCTTGATCCCAACGCCACGCTCGGCACGGTCGAACTGGACAACAACGCCATCGCAACCTCCGGCCTGTATGAACGAGGTACACATATCTGGGGAGCCAGGGACCTCGGCGAAGGGTTGGCCAGTGTCTCGATCGTCGGTCCCGACCTCGGGATCGCCGATGCCCTGGCCACAGCGGTTTTCGCAGCAGGCCTCGAGGACATCGCCTGGCTCAACAGCTTCCCAGAGTACGACCTGATCGCGGTGACATCGGACCGTCGCATCCTCCGGTCACCATCAGCTGCATTCACATCAAGCGCGGTTTCGGCCCGATAATCGCGGTTGCCCGGCCGACTGCTCCTGGTCGACCACATCACTGAGCGTCAGACAAACGAATGGCACGCAGATTCGCGATGAGCGTGTAGGTTTGACCCGACAGCCATCGATGGGGGTGCAAGTTGTCAACCATGTCAGAGACCGACGTGATCATCATCGGCGTGGGAACGTCCGGGGAGGATCTCGGCTTGCGTCTGTTGGGTGCTGGACTCGACGTCGTCGGGATCGAGGCGAGCCTCGTAGGGGGAGAGTGCGCCTACTGGGCGTGCATTCCGTCCAAGATGATGATCCGCGCCGGGAACGCGATCAGCGAAGCTCGGCGAGTGGCACAGCTCGCTGGTGATGCGACCGTTGTTCCTTCCTGGGCTCCTGTGGCGGAACGGATACGCACCGAGGCGACCAGCAACTGGAACGACGCGTTTGCGACGGAGCGATTCGGACAGCGGGGCGGTCGACTCATCCACGGACGGGGACGGCTCACGGGACCCCGCACCGTGACCGTTGGTGACGAATCCATCACGGCACGCATCGGCGTCGTCATCGCAACGGGATCGACGCCCCTGATCCCACCGATCCCAGGGGTCGATGAGGTTGATTACTGGACAACCCACGACGTCATCGCCGCCGA
>JAMBLL010000072.1 GCA_023336765.1 Actinomycetes bacterium
CTCGTGTCGGAGACCCCACTGTGGGCTTGCTGGTAGTCTCGATATGTGAAACACGCGCTCCTCATTCCGCCAGTCGGTTCGTTCGCTGATCCCCGTGGACTTGTCGATGCAGCGGTCGCGGCAGAGGCCGCTGGGTGGGACGGTGTGTTCATCTGGGATCACGTGCTTCGGGCCGAGCCACCTTTGGAGATCGCTGACCCGTGGATTGCATTGGCCGCCATTGCGATGGCAACTCATCGCGTTCGGATCGGCCCAGCGGTGACGCCTCTCACTCGTCGTCGTCCCATCAAGCTCGCACGGGAAGCCATTTCGCTCGACCACCTCAGCAATGGACGCCTCACTCTCGGACTCGGACTCGGCGTGGACTCCAACAGAGAACTGAGCGGATTCGGTGAGATTGTCGATCCGCGCAGCCGCGGTGAACGTCTAGACGAAGGTGCCGAGCTTCTGTGCGCCATGTGGAGCGGTGAGACGATCGACTACCACGGTCAGCATTTCGTGGCCGAACAGGTAACGGTCCTTCCTCGACCGGTTCAACAACCGCGCATCCCGTTGTGGTTCGCCGCCCGAGGCCAGGCACGTAAGCCCGTACGGCGGGGCGCGAGATACGACGGGATCATCCCTATCGAGGTCGATGCACGCCAGCTTGCCGGCATGCTTGATGTCGTAGTAGCCGAGCGCGGCTCGCTTGATGGCTTCGACGTTGCCGTTCGTCCTAACGGGAAAGAGCAGTACCGAGCGTTCCGTGATCTGGGTGCCACCTGGACCTTTGTCGAGCCAGCCGCTGGAGACCCTGAGCTTCTCCAACTCGCCGCAACCAACCCAACAACGCTCTTCTGAACTGCACCGGGCCGGTAGCCGCGTCGCGACGCTTCGAAGCTGAGCCGCTTCGTAGAGGCGCATCTCCGGCATTATGGGCCGCTGTCGGAAGCGAACCTGGACTGCCAGACTCCACTGAATTCAGCACATAACTTGCCGTCCTTAGCCACGCCCAGGCCGGAGAAATTGGGGTTTCTGTGCGTAGCACAGCGCTAGCGGCGAGAGGTTTAGGAAACCGGTGCTCTATCCCCTGAGCTACGAGGGCGGGAAGCGGAATTGTAGGACCGGATACCAGCCATTCTGGCTCAAGAACTACGTTCGCGCGAAGGCGAGGAGTTCTTCGATGTCGCCGCCATCAGCACGACGAAGCGCGTGAAGGTAGGCGCCCCGCAGGTCGTCGGTATCGGCGTCGAGTCTGGCACCCCAGGTGAACGGTTCGCCATTGAAAGACGCGATGAGTAGGTAGGTCCGCTGGCGGACATACTTTGCCGTGGCGTCCGTTGCCGTTCGGGAACGCGTGGATAGCGACCAGGCGATGATGGAATCGAACAGCGATTGCGTCCTGTTCGTATGTGCTGTATCCACCCAAGTCTTGGTGTCTTCTGCGAGATTGCGGATCTCGGATGAGATCTGTTCGATCGCAACCCCGATGTTCGTCTCCCGGATTCGGTATCGACCTGCCCATTCCCACACCTGATCGAACATCGCATTGTGCATTCGGCTCGTAGCAAGGGAGATTGCCCAAACCCACGGATCCGGATTCCTGGTGAAAACACTCTGGTGAAAGGTCCTCCTCCACTATTGGTGACATGAGCCAGTTTCGAGAAGGGAATCAGATGTCACCTCGGCACGACCACCACTGCACTACGGTCGACCAGCCAGAGATCCGTATAGCACGTCATGGATCCGACCCCTTTCATCACCACACGCACGTGCAACAAGTTGCGGTCGGTCAACTGGTTAACCGATTGAGGTGATTCTGATGGCGCTGACGCGAGGAACGTTGACGAGTATCGACCGGAGGGTGTTCGCCGAGTTGTCTCGCAGTTGTGGAGTCCAAGCCGCGAAGGTCCCGGTGTCTGCTGCGGTGTGGTCTGTGTGGCGGAGGTACTGCGAGGCGATCGGTCTTTCGATGGGTGAGGGCGTAGCGGCGCTCATTGCCCACGAGGTCGAGACCGTCGTTCGCGCAGAGGGCAACGCGAGTGACGTCTTCGCCGAGCAGATTGCACGCCAGGCGGGGGAGCGGGCATCCCGACTCGATGCACGAGAGCAGGAGCTCGGCGCCCGTGCTGAACGATTGAGGAACAAGGAGGCGCACCTCACTGCATGGGAGCACCGGATCCGCACGGAGCGAATGTCCGAAGCGACATCAAAGGGCGATTCAAGAGCCTCGACGGTTCGCACCAAGATCGGGAGAAACGAACGATGTCCCTGCGGGTCAGATCTCAAGTACAAGCGCTGCCACGGCCTGTCTGGTCGCCGGACATAATGCCGGATACGTGTGGTTCGGTTACCTCTCGATCCTCATGGTGGTGCCTGGGCTGGTTGGCTTGCCGCCGCCGATATCGTCACAGCGAGCGGGACGTAGTCGAAAGCATCATCGCAGTCGGGCCTCGTCTATCGTCACTGTATGCGCTTGGACTCGATCGACTGCCGGAAGCGGATGGACTCCTCAATGTTCGGAGTATTGGGAACCGTCGACACGGACCGTGGCACACATCTCGTTCCCGTCGTGTTCGCTGTCTCGGGTGACGAACTTGTTGTCCCGATCGATGCTGTGAAGCCGAAAGAGACGAGGCAGCTCCGCCGGATCAGCAATCTGCGTTTGGATGCCAGGGCGTCGCTGGTTGTTGACCACAGGAGCGACGATTGGACCGAGCTGTGGTGGGTCCGTGCGGACCTTGGGTTCCTTGGCACGGTGGACTACGCGGACGGTTGGCCATCCCGGCTGGCCAACCGGTACCCGCAGTATCGCGAGGCAGGAACGGTTGGATCGCTTCTCTTGTTCACGATCCGGTCGTTGAGTGGATGGGCAGCCGCGTAGCGCTCGCATACGCCATGCATATTGTCGTATATGGGTGTGGTTCTCCAGCCCTCATCAGTCGTTGAAGAGGGGGTTGAAGTCTCGAGATAGGATGTTATCCCTAACTAGGGGTGTTGTCTTGATCATGACAGACGTGGAACAGGACCAGAATCGAGAGAACCTCGCTCTTGTGCTCAGCTTGTCACGGAGCTATCAGCGTTTCTTCAGGTCCATGGTGCCCGTGTTCGCCCAGGCGGGGCTGACGCCCTCGCAGTGGGATGTCCTTGAGACACTGCACAGCAAGGGGCCCCTTTCAGTCAATGAATTGATCGAATCGTTGATCGGTTCCTCGGGCAATGTGGATGTGATCGTCAAGAACCTGATCTCTGCGGGATTGGTGCACAAGACGGTCGATCGTGAGGATCGCCGCAGAAGGATTCTCAGCCTCACAAGCAAGGGCAAAACAGCGGTGGCGGAGTTCTATCCCGTCCACAACCAGGCGTTGGCGACAGTCTTCGCTCGACTCACCAGGGCCGAAAAGCGCAAGCACGTTGAAGCGCTCAGTCGGCTTCGCAAGCAGATCATGCCTGCAACACAAGCTGGCACCCAAACGAACTGACAGGACTGGAACACATGAACAGAAACGCGGCAAAGACCTTTCTCATAGCGGGTGGGAGCGGCCTCGTTGGCGAGAGACTCTCTTCTCACTTGCTACAGCGCGGCAATACCGACAAGCACTTATCGAGAACTCCTCGGACCAGAGACGACGGCGTTCAGGTCTTCAAATGGGATATCCCCGATGGGTTCGTCGACCCGGCAGCGCTCGAAAACGTCGACATTGTGGTCCACCTGGCAGGGGCCGAGATAATGGATGAGCGTTGGACACCAGCCCGCAAGAAGGTCCTCGTCGACAGTCGCGTCGACAGCCTCCGATTACTTCGCAATGTGGTGACAGAGGTCGGTGCGGAGATCGAAACTCTCGTGTCTTCCTCAGCACAGGGCTACTACGAACCCAACCAGGGTCGGGAGCTTCATGAGGATGATCCGGGCCGGAGCCGGGTACATGGGACAACTCTGTGTTGCTTGGGAAACTGAGGCACTGAAGTGGGAGGGAATCGGCACCAGGGTCGTAATCAACCGGATCGGACTCGTTCTGTCCCCCGACGGGGGAGCCCTCGAACTGATAGCAAACCCGATCAAGAAGCGAATGGGCTCATATTTCGGCCGAGGCAACCAAACCTATCCATGGATCCACATTGACGATCTGTGCGGAATGATCCACCACGAGACAGAGAATGACCATGTCGAGGGCGCCTTCAACGCAGCAGCACCAAATGCGGTGACTCAACGAGAGCTGATCAAAGCAATCGCAACCCACCTGGGGCGATCCGTCCTATCGTTCCCAATCCCAAAGTCAGTCATGAGACTCGCAATGGGCGAACGGTTCAACGTCCTCGTCGATTCCTTCCACCTCTCGCCGGTCAAGATACAACAGAGCGGTTTCGTATTCGCCTACCCAGAACTCGACAGCGCCCTCGACCACCTGCTCTAGAACAGCGATAGATGTTGAGACGTCCGGCGCTCACGCGGTCACCGCCGTTTCCGGACCGTAAGAAGACAAGACACATAGCAGCACCGATCGCCAAATTCGTGGGGATATGGCGTTTGATCGATCGCAAGGTAGAACCTTTGATGGCCGGGATGAGGGTGATAGCATGAGACCCACTCTCGAAATGGAGGAAGATGCGATGGGTGATTTCGTAAAAGGTCTGATTGTTGCCGCCGTAGCGTTTGCATTGTTCACGCTTCCCGCGACCTGGCTGCTGATGCTGTTCTTCGGCAACCTTGGCATGGAATTGTCGTACATCGCAACGCTTCCGCTTGGAACTCTCGTCTCGGTTCTGCTTGGTGGCGTGACCAGCAGAACCTGGTAGACGGTAACAGCCTATTCGTTAGCCCCCTTATCCGCTGCAACCGTCACATGGTCCGGTGAAGCACCGGCCTGCGGATTCGTTCTGTCAGGTGAGTCTCGGCTGTGCATGTACGAGTCGACGACGAGTTCGATGAGTTCATCCGTGATCTCTTCGCGGGCCAGGAACCGTTGATACATGAGCGGTCCGACGATGAGCGCCTGCGCCGCGTCGAAGTCATCCCCTGGATGCTGGAGCAGGTTGGCCATGAGATCGCGTCGGTTCTCTGCAACTGTGTGGAGCATCTGCGCTGTTTCTGGATCACGCTCGGCACGGTCGATACGCGTTGCTAGGAGACCGGTGTGGAACGCCTGTAGCCCCTGTCGCAGAACCTCTAGGTATCGGATGAGGTCCTGGCGGGTATCGCCGCTGGGCGTGAACGGAGAAGCGTCGGTGTCGTCCGCGATCGCTTCGAAGATAACGTCGTCGGGGTCGGGCCATCGCCGGTAGATCGTTGAGCGCGAGACGCCGGTCAGTTCGGCGAGTCGGGTCGGTGTCACGGCCTCCTGTCCCTCTTCGAGGAGGAGCTTTCGCGCGGCGTCGAGTACTTGTCGTCGTGTCGATGCGATGCGGGGGTCGGTGCCTTCCCGTATTCCGTCTGTCGAGTCGCTCATTGGCCCTACTCTAGGCGCTCTTAACTTTATGGGACGAAACGTCCCATAAAGTTTCCTCGTTGATACTCTTGCCACGTCCCCCCACATACGAGGAGCATCATGAGCGAGGACAGCACTCGACGCCCACAGTCGTCACCCGAGGACATTCAGAACGCTTTGTACGGTGGCATCCCGATGGATCGCTGGAAAGAAGGGCTCCTCTTCGAGGGCATCGAACCGACGCCCGGTTTGAAGTCGGCCGCCAACTGGTTTCCGAAAACCGAGAAACTTGGTCCTGACGAGATCAGGATCATCTTCATGGGGACGTCCCCGAGCATCCGTCCCGGACAGATGAACACTTCCATCTTCATCCAACTCGGTAACGGTGAGAACTTCGTGTTCGACATTGGCGAGGGTGCGATCGCGAACTACGTCGCCAGCGGTTTCGCCCTCAACGAACTCGACAAGATCTTCATCACCCACCTCCACGTCGACCACTTCGGTTCGCTTCCGTACCTCTACATGTTCGGAGGTTGGTCCGGCCGTTGGCACAAGCCGTTGCGGGTCTTCGGACCGTCGGGTCGCACACCGGAGTATGGCACGGCGAAGATGGTCGAGGGGATGCAGATGATGCTTGGCTGGCACATGGACGCCTTTGACCTGTTTCCCAACGGACAGGGCTGGAACATCGAGGTCAACGAGTTCGACTTCAGGGACAACGGTGGCGTCATCTACAACGAGAACGGTGTCGAGGTGATCCACTGGCAGCGGTCCCACGCCAAGGACGGAGCCTCCGGCTATCGGTTGAACTGGAACGGGATGAGCGTCGCGTGGACAGGTGATGGTCGTCCGAGCCATCTCGATGCGAAGTACTGCGAGGGCGTTGATGTGTACATCACCGAGACGCAGGCCGAACTGATCAGCATCTCGTCGGGTGTCCAGGGCGTGCCGCCATTCCTCGGCCGCTACACGATCGACACGCATCACACGCCCGGCTATGCGGCTGGCTACCTGATGAACGAGGTCAAGCCTCGCTTGGGCATGGTTACGCACATGGCATTCGACGCGTATCAGAACGAAGAGACAGTCGCCGAGATCCGGCACCACTGGAAGGGACCGTTCCACTTCGGAGCACCCGACGGCGTGGTAGTGAACGTGACGAAGGACAAGATCTGGGTCCGTGAGGGCATCATCCCCGACTATCCGAACAACCGGTCGCCCCAGTTCGACTTCGACGACGGCCAGTTGGTCGTGCCGCTGCCGAGGAACAAGCGCGAAGACATCCAGGAGCCGTTCGTTCGCGAGCAAGAGATCGACCCCGACGAGTACTACCCAGAGGGGTACAAGCCCATCCTGCTCGAAGACTGGCCGGTAGAGAGCGACCTGGTTGTCGACCTTGAGGCACTGCCGGACTCCTTGCAGGCGAGCATGGGAGAGGCCTGGCGTGACCGCAACGCCTATCACGAGTACATCGCGAACAAAGAGAACGAAGCCGCCGAAGAGATTCCCGAAGACTGAACCAATGGAGAGGTGTCGTCTCGGCTCCGATTTGAAGCCGGAGGTTCATGCCAAGGAGCTTCGACGATGATCTGGGCAACTCTCGCACTACTCGGTATACCGATCTGGTTCATCGCTGCAATCCTCGTTGCTGCATTCCGGAATCGCAACGCTGTCCGCTCGGATCCAGACGAGTTCAGCTAAAAGCTCAAGAAGGGCGACGGGTGGCAGCGGAAGAATGGATATGCGGCACTTCGGATTTGCGCGGGGTTGCTACACGCCAGGTCTCGCGCTGCGGTTCTTCCGTTAGAAGGTCACCATTTGACCTCCCTCTACGGCTTGGGTTAGTCGATCCGGTCTCCCAGAGAGACGACGCAACAGTTTCTGACGGCACCAGCGTGCTTGTGATCGATGTGTTTACTCACTCCGTCCCCCTTTCAA
>JAMBLL010000073.1 GCA_023336765.1 Actinomycetes bacterium
GAGCGGATGGAGCCCCCGGCGCTTGTGTGTGCGGACTGCGGTCGTGCATATCCGGTGCGTGAAGGTATCCCTGTGATGCTCATTGAAGAGGCTGAACAGCCATCAGCTGACGGCTGACGGCTCCCCGCTATCGGTTATCAGGTGCCCGCTCGTTGGTAGTCGTCCTCGAGTCGGATGACGTCGTCGAGTTCTGGTGTTGACACCTCGATGATCTCGACATCGGTATCGGATGGTGCTGCGAACCTGTGGATGTCGCCCACAGAGATGTCGTAGGACTCGCCGGGGGAGAGTTCCTTGATCCTGGCGTCATCACCCTGGCCGAGGTGGAGCAGGAGTGTCCCAGAGAGCACGAGAACCGATTCGTGCTTGCGCTCGTGATACTGCAGGCTCAGGCGCGATCCTGGGTTGATGTGGATCAACTTGCCGGCATAGTGATCCGTATGGCTCCACAGGAGTTCGTATCCCCACGGCTTTTCGATTTTCTTTGCCATCACGTATCCCGTCGTCATCGTCGTTCGCTTCTTAGAGGGTAGAACGCATCGCAGATGAAACTGAGGCGGCGAGGAGCGGTACGATTGGGTTTCACCGACGAGTAACTCACCCCGGAGGATCACATGGACTATGACATAGCGGACATCGGACTCGCCCCCGAGGGGAATCTACGCATCGAGTGGGCAGCACGGCGTATGCCTGTACTCAAGGCGATCACCGACCGGTTCATCGAGGAGCAGCCTCTCGCCGGGTACAAGATCGCTGCGTGCATGCATGTCACCACCGAGACCGCGAATCTGATGCTGACGCTCGTCGCCGGTGGGGCCGAGGTCGTTCTGTGTGCATCGAACCCGCTCTCGACTCAGGACGATGTCGCGGCTGCCCTCGTTGAGGCAGGTATCCCGACCTACGCAGTGCGTGGTGAAAGCGACGAGACGTTCTACAAGCACATCAACGCGATCCTCGATACGAACCCCGACCTCGTTTTCGATGACGGGGCGGACACAACGACGGTTCTCCATAGGGAGCGGTCTGATCAGAAGATCCTCGGCGGCATGGAGGAGACGACTACAGGGGTCATCAGGCTCAAGGCGATGGAAGCTGAGGGCGTGCTGCGCTACCCGATTGTTGCGGTCAACGACTCTGCAACGAAGCACTTGTTCGACAACAGACACGGGACGGGCCAGTCGAGCCTCGACGGCATCCTCCGAGCTTCCAACATCCTGTTCGCCGGAAGGCGCGTCGTCGTCGCAGGCTTCGGAGACTGCGGCTGGGGCATCGCAACCAGGGCAAAGGGTCTCGGTGCCGATGTCATCGTGACCGAGATCGACCCAGTGCGTGCGGTTGCAGCCACGATGGAGGGCCATCGTGTCATGACCGGTGATGAGGCAGCAGCGGCTGGCGATGTGTTCATCACCGCGACAGGCAATATCCACGTCTTTAGGGCCGAACACTTCGAAAAGATGAAGGACGGGACGATCCTTGCAAATGCTGGACATTTCGATGTCGAGATCGATCTCGTTGCACTCGATGAGATGTCTGTCTCTCGCAGGGTGCTGCGTGACAATCTCGAGGAGTTCGTCATGCCAGATGGCCGCCGCATTCTTGTGGTCGCGGAGGGCAGGCTCGTCAACCTTGGTGCTGCTGAGGGCCACCCTGCCGATGTGATGGACATGTCATTTGCTGACCAGGCACTTGCGGCTGAGTGGCTCATCGAGAACCAGGATGACCTCGAACCGAAGGTCTACATCCTCCCTGAGGAACTTGACGAGGACGTCGCGCGCCTCAAGCTCGAAGCGATGGCCGGCGGCCTCGAGGTGCTGACACCCGAACAAGAGAAGTACCTCGCAGGCTGGCAACACGGAACCTGATGATTTCGTAGATCGTACGATC
>JAMBLL010000074.1 GCA_023336765.1 Actinomycetes bacterium
ACGCAAAGCAGCGCGCAATGCGCGGTCCATGGCGGACACCGGCCCATCACCCTCACGTGTGGAGACGATCCGCTCATCGTCGACGTGGACCTTGACCGTTGCCTCCGCAACGACCTCTTCGTTTCGATGCTCGACGTACACGCGGTAAGACTCGACCTCGAACGCATCCTGTTTCCACCCGAGTGCTCGGCGGGTGAGGAGTTCGAACGATCCATCCGCAGCTTCGAACTGGTACCCCCTGTGTTCGTACTCCTTGACCGTGTCGACGATCGTTTGAGCCTCGGCCGATGTCAGGTCGAGGCCGAATTCTGACGCCTTGGAGATGACCGTCGAGCGTCCAGCGAGTTCGGAGACGACCATCCGAGTCGAGTTCCCAATGAGATCAGGGTTGAGATGTTCATAAGCATCTGAGCGCCGTGCCAGGGCAGACGTATGGAGTCCGGCCTTGTGGGTGAACGCAGATGAACCGACGTAGGGCTTGTGAGGTTCGATCGTCAGGTTGATGACATCAGCGATGTGGTGGGACACGGAGGTGAGCCTGTCGATACGGTCAGCCGGAATCGATTCCACTCCCATCTTCAGCGACAGGTTCGGGATCACTGAACACAGGTCCGCGTTCCCCGTGCGTTCTCCGTACCCGTTGACACAGCCTTGCACCTGGGTAACGCCGACGTTCACTGCCATGATCGAGTTCCCGACTGCAAGCCCAGAATCGTTGTGGAAGTGGCATCCGTACTCGCCATCGGGGAGCAGTTCGGTCACGGTTCCGACTACCCGCTCAACATCATGGGGCAGGAAGCCTCCGTTGGTGTCGCACAGGACGAGTCTTGATGCCCCGGCGTTGTGGGCAGCCCGGAGCACGTCGACCGAGAACCCCGGGTCGCTGCGGTACCCATCGAAGAAGTGTTCGGCGTCGAAGAACACCTCCCGGCCCTGGGACCGGAAGTACGCGATGGTGTCTGCGACCATAGCGATTGCTTCGGACCGCGACACACGAAGAGCATGTTCGACGTGATAATCGGATGCTTTGCCCACGAGGCATACGGTTGTTGTCTCAGCTTCGAGGAGTTTCTGGACCTGCGGGTCATCCTCAGGCCGGATATTTGCCCGGCGGGTCGAGCCGAACGCAACCAGAGTCGCGGTGGACATGTTGAGTTCGGTCTTGGCGCGTTCGAAGAACTCGTCGTCCTTCGGGTTCGCTCCTGGCCAACCACCCTCCACAAAGGCGACGCCGAGGTCGTCGAGCAGTCCGCACACTGCGAGCTTGTCGCGCGCTGTCAGTGATATGCCCTCTTGTTGGGTTCCGTCCCTCAGGGTCGTGTCGTATATCTCAACGGATCGTGTCATGTGTGTGTCCTTCAACGAGAGAACCCTCCACACTGGGAGGGTTCACAAGCACACGCGTCGGTGACGCGTGTGCTCAGCAGATAATGATCGTGGTGTGTCGACATAGGTCCATGTGCCACGGAGTATGCACTATCCGTCGGCGTACTGCAAGACGGCACACTCGGCTGGGTAGGATTATCTGAAGTCCTTGCCGCGTTGACCAATGGTGACCATGACCTCACAGATACCCACGATCGCTCTCGTACCCGGTTCGCGGCGCGAAGATTCCCTCAACGTGGCACTCGCTCATCACGCTGCGAGTGTGTTGTCGGCGCGGGGCGCTCGTCCTTTTGTCGTGCACCTCGATGAGTACGACATGCCGCTGTACGACGGTGATTGCGAGCAGGCTGTAGGTGTCCCCGATGAAGCAGTTCGCCTTCACGATGTACTTGTGGCTGCCGATGCCGTGGTGTTCGTGAGCCCTGAGTACAACAGCGCGCCAACGCCATTGCTCAAGAATGTCATCGACTGGGTGACGCGGGTCAGTAAGCGTCCATTGGAAGGAAAGCCTGTGGGTCTCATGAGTGCAACCCCGGGACCTGGAGGTGGCGTTACCGGACTCGAGGTTCTCGATGTGATCATGAAATCTCTCCGTGCCGACCGGACTGTGGCCCCGGTACCTGTCGGAAATGCCCGATCCAGGATCGACCAGAAGGATCCTGTTCTTCAGGAGCAACTGGAGGCCTTCGCCGATGCGCTTGTCTCTGACATGACCGGTATCGTTGCACCTTGAACACCAGCACTCGGGACTGGTGGGACCGGGGGTGCTCGACAGGTACGCCCTCTCCCTCAGAGGCCGGTCGCGGACTGTTGGCATCATCGTCCCTGACGATCACAAGGAGCAGACTGTGAGCGACACGAACAGGCAGCGCATTTTCTCAGGCGTGCAGCCGACCGGCAACATTCACCTGGGCAACTATCTTGGTGCCTTCCGCAACTGGGTGAGCCTCCAGGACTCGTTCGACACCATCTACTGCATTGTTGACCTCCACGCGATGACCGCTGACTACGACCCCGTAGCGCTCGAGAAGTCCCGTATCGAGACGGCCAAGGTCCTCCTCGCGCTCGGCGTCGACCCAGACAGGTCGTTGTTGTACACCCAGAGTCAGGTTATGGAACACGCCGAGTTGGCGTGGATCCTTGGAACCATGGCGCCGATGGGCGTGTTGAATCGCATGACGCAGTTCAAGGACAAGACAGCAATGGGAGTTGCTTCGAATCTCGGCCTGTACTCCTACCCGGTTCTGATGGCAGCAGACATCCTCTTGTACCGTGCGAATCTGGTGCCAGTAGGGGAGGATCAACGTCAACACATCGAGGTGACGCGCGATCTCGCAGAGCGGTTCAACAATCGCTTTGGTGACCTCTTCCCAATACCCGATGGCTACATCCCAGAGACATCCGCACGAGTCATGTCATTCACCGATCCAGCGTCGAAGATGTCCAAGTCCGACGCCAAGGAGAAGAGCAGGATCCTGATCCTCGACGATCAGGACGTCATCCGTAAACGGATCCGGTCAGCCGTGACGGACAGTGACCCCGAAGTCCGTTACGACGTAGACACCAAGCCGGGAATCGCGAACCTCCTTGAGATCATGTCGGCGTGTACAGGCCGCTCCGTGGACGATCTCGTCGACGAGTACTCGGGTGCGGGTTATGGCGCGTTCAAGGATGCTGTCGCGGACGCTGTTCTCGAGGAGCTTGCCCCGTTCAAGCCGCGCTACAAGGCACTGACGAACGGTGACGTGCGTGCTGTCCTGGCTGAGGGCGGTGGACGAGCTCGTGAACTCGCGGGCCCGTACGAGGCCGAGGTCCGCAAGGCCGTCGGCATCAAAGGCTATCGATAGGGGAGACGCCCATGAAGAATCTGGTCCTATGCGTTCCCAACTTCAGCGAGGGACGCGACCTGGCCGTCATCGGCGCGATCACAGATCGTATCGAGTCCGTCGATGGTGTGAAACTCCTCGATGTTGACCCTGGTCAGGCGACCAACCGCACGGTCGTCACCTTCGTTGGCTCCCCCGACGCTGTCATCGACGCAGCAGTCGGCGCAGCAGAGGTCGCTCGGGATCTCATCGATATGGCCTCGCATTGCGGTGAACATCCTCGCTTCGGCGCTATGGACGTGTGCCCGCTTATCCCTGTATCGGGTGTCACGATGGACGAGACTGTTGAATACGCTCGCACGCTTGCACGCCGCCTTGGCGACGAGGTCGGGCTGTCGGTCTATTGCTACGAGAACGCGGCTTTCACTCCAGAGCGCAGGAACCTCGCCGATGTACGAGAAGGTGAGTACGAAGGCCTCGAGGCACGGCTCACAGATCCTCAGTGGGCTCCAGACTTCGGACCCTCCGAGTTCAACACGCGGTCAGGCGCCACAGCGGTGAGCGCACGGGGGTTCCTCGTTGCGTACAACATCAACCTCAACACGACCTCGACCCGGAGGGCGAACGCTGTTGCCTTCGATGTGCGCGAGAGGGGACGGGTGAAGCGAATCGGGGATCCGTTGACGGGCGAGATCGAACTCGATGAGAACGATGACAAGGTGTGGCTCCCAGGCACCCTCAAAGGTGTCAAGGCGATCGGATGGTTCATCGAGGAGTACGGCATCGCTCAGATCTCGATGAACATCACGGATATCGACGCGACCCCGGTTCATGTGGCGTTCGACGAGGTATGCCGAAGTGCAGAGGCTCGCGGCTTGCGCGTTACAGGTTCGGAGCTTGTCGGGCTGATACCGCTGTCCGCGGTCCTCGATGCAGGCCGCTACTACCTGCACAAGCAGCATCGGTCCACAGGTGTCTCGGACGCTGAGTTGATCAGGATCGCCGTCAAGTCTCTTGGGCTCGATGAACTCGGAGCGTTCGATCCGAACGAGAAGATCATCGAGTACGCAATCGACCATAATCCCAATCGACTCATCGACCTGTCGGTACGTCGCTTCGTGGAGGAGACAGCATCAGAGTCTGTCGCTCCTGGCGGTGGCTCTGTGGCGGCGAACCTTGGTGCGCTCGGTGCTGCCCTGGGCACGATGGTTGCGAACCTGTCGTCGCACAAACGTGGCTGGGACAACCGCTGGGAGGAGTTCTCGGACTGGGCCGATCAGGGCAAGGCGTGCCACGATGAACTGCTGACTCTCATCGATCGTGACACTGATGCGTTCAACGACATCATGGCCGCGTTCGGCCTGCCCAAGGGGAGCGTAGAGGAGAAGGTCGCACGCGACGATGCGGTCCAGGCAGCGACCCGCCAGGCGATCGAGATACCCCTGCGTGTCATGGAGGTGAGCCTGGCCTCGATGGATGTGATCGCCGCAATGGCCGAGATCGGCAACCCTGCCTCGGCATCCGATGCAGGAGTGGGTGCATTGTGTGCACGCTCGGCTGTTCTGGGTGCTTACCTCAACGTCCGTATCAACGTCCCCAGCCTCACCGACGAGGCTGTAGCCGCTGCCTATCTCGAGCGTGGCCGCGACCTTCAGGAACAAGCGATTGCCGTAGAAGCCGCCATCCTGAGAACAGTGGACCACCGGTTCTAGCGTCACCACAGCCAACATGTTGGCTGTGGTGACGCCAGAGTCAGCGGATACATGGCTACTGAAGAACACCGCCGTTAGCCAGGTGGGTTCACAGAGCCGATCGAGGGAGCGGAACCCGTTGATGCCGTAGCAATTCCTCTGGGAGTGTGAGGTAGAAGGACTCCCAGGAATCCTCGGGTCGGGAAGTTCAGTCCAGGGCCTCGAGGAAGCCGCTCTAGCTGTGATGAGAACACGGCGACTCGTCGATCGGGAGACCGGCTACTCTCCCCCTTGCTGGCGTCAACACATGCGGAGGGTTCTCGTGGAAGTCGAGATCGGTAGAGCAAAGTCTGGTCGTCGTGCGTGGGGTTTCGATGACATTGCGATCGTCCCGTCACGCAGAACGAGAGACCCCGAGGATGTCGATCTGAGTTGGGAGATCGACGCGTTCACGTTTGATCTGCCGATGATGGCATCTGGCATGGATTCTGGAGTGACCCCGCAGACGGCGATCGAGATCGGTCGTCTTGGCGGCCTTGCATGTCTCAACCTCGAGGGTCTCTGGACACGGTATGAGGACCCGATTCCCGTGTACGAGGAGATAGCAGCACTCGATCCACAGGACGCCACCCGTCGTATGCAGGAACTCTACGCGGTGCCGGTGAACCCCGAATTGATCACACAGCGGGTCAGAGAGATCAAGGACGGCGGCGTCATTGCATGTGCGAGCCTGACGCCCCAGAACGTCACCGAGTACATCGACTACGCCAAAGCCGGCGGCCTCGACATCCTTGTCATCCAGGGAACGGTCGTATCGGCCGAGCACGTATCGTCGAGAGTTGAACCTCTTGACCTGTTCAAGTTCATCCGTGAGGTCGAGTTGCCTGTGATCGTGGGTGGTTGTGCGTCGTACGCCGGTGCACTGCACCTGATGCGCACCGGAGCGGTTGGTGTGCTTGTCGGCGTGGGCCCTGGTGCTGCGTGCACAACGCGGGGGGTCCTGGGGATCGGAGTCCCTCAAGCAACCGCCATAGCGGACGCTGCGGGCGCACGAACGTCATATCTCGAAGAAACAGGACGGTACGTTCACGTCATCGCTGATGGTGGCATGCGCACAGGTGGCGACGTGTCGAAGGCGATCGCGTGTGGAGCTGACGCCGTGATGCTGGGCTCGCCGATCGCCGCCGCAGCCGAGTCGCCTTCGGGGGGCTACCACTGGGGCATGGCAACATTTCATCCAACCCTTCCGCGAGGCTCCAGGGTCAGGACCGGTGTTCTCGGCTCGATCGAGGAGATCCTCCTCGGCCCAGCCCATGAGAATGACGGCCGTATGAACCTCTTTGGTGGGCTGCGAGGATCGATGGCGACCACCGGGTATGCCACGGTCAAGGAGTTCCAGAAGGCCGAGGTCATGGTTGCCCCGGCCCTCCAGACCGAAGGCAAACAGTTGCAGCGGTCCCAGGGAGTGGGTATGGGCTGATGGCGGGATCGTCCGCCATTGGCCAGGCATCCCATGGTGATTTCGACCATGTTCTTGTCGTCGACTTTGGAGCTCAGTACGCACAGCTGATCGCACGGCGCGTCCGCGAGTCACGAGTGTTCTCCGAGATCGTGCCCAGGAGCATCACGGCCGATGAGGTACGCGAGAAGGCCCCGATTGGAATCATCTTGTCAGGGGGACCCGCATCGGTGCACGCCGAAGGTGCCTATGGCATCGACGAAGACATCTTCTCGCTTGGCATTCCGGTGCTTGGCATCTGCTACGGCCATCAGATTCTCGCACAGACGCTCGGCGGGACCGTTGCATCAACGGGCACTTCGGAATTCGGTCCAGCCGAATTGACGGTGAGCGAAACGTCTGGCTTGTTCTCCGGGCAGCCGACGGACCAGCAGGTGTGGATGAGTCACAACGACGCAGTTTCTGTGCCCCCCGATGGGTTCGTTGTTACGGCAAGCACTCCTGACGCACCCGTTGCTGCGATGGAGGATCGAGACCGCAAGCTATACGGTGTGCAGTTCCATCCAGAGGTGAAACACACCGAATATGGCCAGGAGGTGATCGAGTACTTTCTCACGAAGGTGTGCGACGCCAGGACAACCTGGACTCACGCAGGGATTATCGAGCAATCCGTCGATGCTATTCGGGAGGCCGTCGGCAACGGTGTAGCCATCTGTGGACTCAGCGGCGGCGTGGACTCCTCTGTCGCAGCCGCTCTCGTTCACAAGGCAATAGGTGACCAGCTGGTCTGTGTGTATGTGGATCATGGACTGATGCGGCTTGGCGAGAGCGAGCAGGTCGAAGACACGTTCCGTGACCATTTCAAGATGAACCTCATCCACGTCAAAGCTGAGGATCAGTTCCTCGAGGGGCTTGCAGGAGTCACCGACCCTGAGAAGAAGCGCATGATCATCGGCGAGTTGTTCATACGGACATTCGAGGAGGTCGCTGCCGGCATCCCGGATGCTGACTACCTCGTACAGGGGACGCTGTACCCGGATGTCATCGAGTCCGGCACGAAGGACGCGGCGAAGATCAAGAGCCATCACAATGTTGGCGGCCTTCCCGACGACATGAAGTTCGAACTCGTTGAGCCGTTGAGGGACCTGTTCAAAGACGAGGTCAGGGCTGTCGGAAGCGAACTCGGCCTACCCGATGACATCGTGTGGCGCCAACCGTTTCCCGGTCCAGGGCTCGCGGTCCGGATCATCGGTGATGTGACCAGAGAGCGCCTTGACATCCTTCGAGCTGCCGATGCGATCGTCATCGACGAGATACGTAAAGCGGGGCTCTACGACGAGATCTGGCAGGCCTTCGGTGTTCTCCCTGCGATCAAGAGTGTCGGTGTCCAGGGCGACGGCAGAACGTACGCCTACCCGTTGATCCTGCGGGCGGTCACCTCCGATGATGCGATGACGGCTGACTGGGCACGCATCCCGTACGACGTCCTGGCATCGATCTCATCACGAGTGATCAACGAGGTCCCAGACATCAACCGTGTCGCGTACGACATCAGCTCGAAGCCCCCAGCCACGATCGAGTGGGAGTAGGAATCGGCAGGATCTGTGGTCGCTATCTGCGCTTTACAGATCGAGCTGAACCCGCAGCGCCCTTGAGACGGCAACCATGTCTTCATCGGAGATCCGGCCCATCTTGTTCTGTAGCCGCGTCTTGGAAGCTGTGGCCAGCTGATCGGTCATTGCCTTGTGCGTCTTGCCTTCTACCTCGACATAAGCCTCACTTGGGTAGAGGCGTTCAATGTTGGACGTGAGAGGCACCACCTGAACGCGGTTGAGCGCACGATTCGATGCATCGTTGCTGACGACGATTGCTGGCCTCGTCTTGCGGATCTCTCCACCGACTGCCGGATCGAATGCGACCCACCAGACGTCACCTCGGTTCATCAGCGACATCGCCTATCAGGCCGTCAATCCATTCTGCCGCCTGTGACTCCCTGGCTTCGTCCATTGCCATGTCGTTGTAGGCAGCCTCGAGATCAGAGTCCACAACATGTGGACGTGCCAGATTCTCGAGAAATCGGCTGATCTTCCTCTTACCGACCCGCCGGTAGAGACCCTCGTAGACCTCGTCGTCGATCGTGATCGTGAGCTTCTTCGTCATACACGTATACTACACGTGTAAGACGGGCATTGGAAGCCCCCAGCCTGTATTGCCAGCATCACGTCAACGCGAAGAGGCCTCGTCATGGCCCGATGTAGGATCACCTGATGGTGAGTGAACGCGGTCTATC
>JAMBLL010000075.1 GCA_023336765.1 Actinomycetes bacterium
ACATGAACATGGACCACGACGCCACCATGGACCAGAACATGGACATGAACCAGAACCAGAACATGACAAGGGACGACTGCAACGATTCGAACACGGCCGCGAACCACGGTCGTTGGGACGGCTAGGGCAGTACCAACCAAGCGACGTACCCTTCCGAGATGGCCGCTCCCGCCCCCGATCTCGACGTGTTGGTAGATGGGATCCGAGAACGCTCAGAGGCAGCGTTCTCGGATCTCCATCACCTCATGTCCAACCGCTTGGTCTCCTTTGCATACGGCATGTTGCGTGATCGGCAGGCGGCCGAGGACGCTGTCCAACAGGCCTTTCTCGAACTCGCGTCAACAGCACAATCATTCCGGGGTGACGGCAGATCGTTGAGATCATGGTTGTACCGCTCGGTCCGGTTCAACTGTCTCGACGAGGTCCGCAGGAGGGAGAGACACCCGGAGCGGCCAACAGATGAGCTCCCCGACATCGCGTCGATGGACAGTGACATGGAACTTGGCGTCGACCCGATTCTCGAAATGGCGCTGCAGGAACTCAGCGAGCAGCAGCGAAGCATCATCATCCTCAAGCATGTCCTCGGCTTCTCCGGCGACGAGATCGCACGGATACTCGGTTCGAACCGCGCTGCTGTGTACGCGTCTGCCGCACGAGCAGAACGACGGTTGAAGAAGCTCCTGACACCCGTCGAATCAGGAGCGAGCGCGGCGTCTCAATGGGTGGAGAACAAACGATGAACCGGAACAACACAGACCTCACTGAACGCCTTAGATCTGCCTACGAGATCGAGATGAGTGACGCAACTCGCTCGAGCCAGATCTCAGCGATCTCTGCTGCTTTGAAGGATGCGCCAGAGCACGCACCCGCAGCGCCATCGATCGCTTCGGCATGGCGACGCCGTTATGCAGCTGTGCTTGCCGCAGCCACGATATTCACTCCAGCGGCGGCGGCTGTTGCCGCGGAGGGAACGATCCCGGGAGATGTGCTGTATCCGCTCAAGCAGGTCACGGAGGATGTGCGCTCCGTGTTCGACCCGACGCTGGCAGCGAGGCATCGTGTGGAAGAAGCCAACGAGATGCACCAGATGGGATTCCCGCTCAGCGAGATCGAACGGATCATCACCGACGCGGACAGCGCCATCATCGAAGCTGGCGAACCTCCGGAACTTCGCAGCAGACTGATCGAACTGATGTCCGCCATGGGCATGGACCACATGGAGGAGGACATGATGGGGGCTGGCCGCAAGGGAACACCGCCAGAATCATCCACACCAGACGGAATGTCCGGTGCCAACAGCGACCAGATGTTCAGCACGTCGCCTGGCCACCGAGATCCGTCGATCGGACGCATCGATTCGGGCTCCCGCTACCAGGACATGATGACCGACGACGCTGGTGACCGACGCTCCATGACCGATAGCGCCGGGTATGAAGACGACATGATGATGGGCGACATGTCGGGACGCGACGAGATGACCGGCGACACATCTGGCGAGAACACCAACCACGATGACGGCACAGCGTCCAACGACTCGCAGGTCTCCGATCATGAATCCTCTCCACCCACGACGACTTGGGATTCGGGTGGCTCATGGGACAGCGGTCAGGACGACACCGACTCCAGCCATGATGGCGGGGGCGAACGCGGCTCCGACGGATCCTGGAGTCCGTGACCTCGACTGACCCTGAGAAGCCGGTCCGATAGATCGATTGTCGACCAGGGATCGTGTGCGGGTCGATCAGATGCAACCGAATCCAGTGCTCGGGGGTTCTATATGGTATGAGAACCATGAGCATCACAGGTGATACCGATGTGAGACGCCGAATCGTTGACGATCTCGACGATGGATTCACACTGCTCGTTGAGCGCTACCAGGGAGGGATCTATTCAGGGGCGCTGAGACTGACACGCTCCAGAGAAGATGCCAGAGATGTCGCCCAGGACACCTTCCTTCGGGCATATCGGGCACTCGGAACATACGACAGACAGCGGATCGAGACACTCGCAGTGAAACCGTGGCTATGGACGATCACTCTCAATTTGTGCCGTTCGAGGGCGAAACGGGCCAAACCGACTCGCCTACTGGCGCAACGAGAGTCTCTCTCAACGAATGACGCCCCACACTTCGACGAGCGCGAATGGAACCTTCGGCTGGCGGCCCTGTCCAACCCGCAGAGGACCGCTGTGGTACTCCGCCATGTCGGAGACCTGTCCATTGGAGAGATAGCGTCGATCACCGGCAGGCCGGAAGGCACCATCAAGACAGATATTTCGCGCGGACTCTCGAAGCTCCGCACGATCATGGAAGAAGAGGAATCCGTATGACCGAAGTCGATGATCTGCTTGCTGGAATAGCAGTCCGGCCACCCGCCGACCTCGAGCGAACGACGCTCATCACCGCAGGAGCAGCGGACCAGGTGGCGACGACGGACAGTCCTTTCGGGCTGCTGTGGATCTCGTGGAGCCCGATCGGGGTGACCGGGGTGACTCCCATCTTCTCGTGCCGTACGGTCGACGACTTCATGGAGATACACAGGCGGAACACCTATGTCGCAGACCGGTTGCCTATGGATCTGGCGAGCCAGGTCGATGAGGCCCTCGAGCACGGCACGACCCCGGAGTTCCCTGTCGACCTGCGCGGCATCGCCGACTTCCAGGGTTCGGTCCTCCAGGCATGCCGACAGATACAACCCGGAACGGTGCGGTCCTACGGATGGGTCGCGGACGCACTCTCCAACCCGGGGGCGGTGCGTGCCGTGGGTACGGCACTCGGACACAATCCGATCCCACTCCTCATCCCGTGCCACCGGGTCGTGCGTTCGGACGGATCGATCGGCAACTACGCGTTCGGCCCGGAGATGAAACACGACCTGCTCGTCGCAGAAGGAGCGATATTGGCATGATGAGTTGACAGTTGACAGTTGACAGTTCACAGTTTCGGATTCCGACTGTGTACTGAAAACTGTCAACTGTTTACTCTTCTCCCCATGAAACTCATCGAGACTATTCGCGATTCGGTCATCGGCACCAGGAACGTCGTACCGGGGCCATTCGGACCGCGACGAGTCACGTACGCCGATTACACGGCGTCTGGTCGATCACTCGGGTTCATCGAGGACTACATCCGCGATGTCGTGATGCCTCTGTATGCCAACACCCACACGGAGTCCTCGGGAACCGGGTTGCAGACCTCAAAATTTCGCGAGGATGCACGAGAGATCATCCGCAGATGTGTCGAGGCTGACGAAAACCATGCTGTGTTATTCGTTGGTTCAGGGTGCACAGGTGCCATCGACAGGATGATCCGAATCCTCGGTCTGAGCATCCCCCGCACACTCGATGACACCTACCACTTCACTGACATGATCCCTGAATCCGAACGCCCCATCGTCTTCATCGGGCCATTCGAGCATCACTCGAACGAACTTCCGTGGCGAGAATCGATCGCACAGGTTGTCAAGATCGGTGAGGACAGGGACGGTCACATCGATCAGGAAGAACTCGAGGCGCAACTGCTCAGGTACCGGGACAGATCGATGCTGATCGGATCGTTCTCCGCAGCGTCGAACGTCACTGGGATCATCTCGGATACGCACGGGATAACGAGCCTCCTGCATCGCTACGGCGCACTTTCATTCTGGGACTTCGCAGCAGCAGCACCCTATGTCGCGATCGACATGACTCCCGAGGATCACCCAGATGCCCACAAGGATGCCATCTTCATCTCAACGCACAAACTCATCGGAGGGCCGGGCACACCGGGACTTCTCATCGCCCGTAAGGAACTCTTCACCAACGCGGTCCCCGGAATTCCGGGAGGCGGCACCGTTGCGTTCGTGAGGCCGGACTCGCACGAGTACCTCGCAGATATCGAACACCGAGAAGAAGGAGGCACCCCGGCCATCATCGAGTCCATCCGTGCCGGACTCGTGTTCCAACTCAAAGAGGCAGTGGGATCTGAACGGATCCGATCCCTCGAGGAGAGCTTCATCGACAGGGCGATCTCGTCGTGGCAGAAAAACCCGAACCTCGAGATCCTGGGCAACCCCGATGCCGAGCGATTGAGCATCGTCTCGTTCGTGGTCAAGCACCACGACCAGTACCTTCACCACAACTTCGTGGTGTCTCTGCTCAACGATCTCTTCGGAATCCAATCGCGGGGCGGATGCTCATGTGCAGGACCATACGGCCACACACTCCTTGGTATCGACGAGGCGCACTCCCACGACATCGCTGATGAGGTCATCCTGGGATGCGAAGGAATCAAGCCAGGATGGATCCGGGTCAACTTCAACTACTTCATCTCGGAAGCCGTCTTCGACTTCATCGTCGAGGCTGTGAACCTCATCGCGACGTTTGGCTGGAAGCTGCTCCCCTGGTACCGATTCGACGTTGAGACCGCCGGATGGGAACACGTCGACGGACGCGGCCACATGCCGTTCACACTGTTCGATATCGACTATTCACATGGGGAACTGAGCTACGAAGCTGCGCCTGAAGTCGCGGATGACTACGAACTCGCCAGTTACATCACTGAGGCCAAAGAACTGTTCGAGTCGATCGATCCGTCGACTGGTCCTTCTGCAGCACCACTGCACGCGACAGCTTCCTTCGAGGATCTTCGCTGGTTCCTGCTCCCGGAAGACGTTCGCAGCGGTGAGTGACTCGGCACCGCTCTGGTTCACTGAATCGCTAGCCGCTGAGCCGACCGAACACGAGATCTCTGTTGAGGGCACCCCGATCAGGTATCTGTCGTGGGGCGAGAGCGGCAAGCCAGGGCTTGTGTTCGTCCACGGAGGTGCAGCACATGCGCAATGGTGGTCGTTCATTGCCCCGATGTTCACCGAGAATTGGCATCCGGTAGCTCTCCACCTATCCGGCCATGGAGACTCAGGTCGCCG
Organism: Actinomycetes bacterium; assembly: GCA_023336765.1. Classification (GTDB taxonomy): domain Bacteria; phylum Actinomycetota; class Acidimicrobiia; order Spongiisociales; family UBA5794; genus JAMBLL01. The sequence goes on from JAMBLL010000075.1 coordinate 4,905, forward strand.
GGACTCCTACTCGCATGAGATGTGGGCCAGCGAGGTCATAGCGGTGTCTCGAGATGCCGGGTTTCCCGGTCCCCCGGTTGTGGTCGGACACAGCCTTGGCGGAATGGTCACCATCCAGACCGCTGCAACCTACGGCGATGATCTTGCGGGCGCCGTGATCGTTGATGCACCGGTGAGACGACCGAGCCCTGAATCCGAGGAGGGCCGCTCAGGTAGGGCCTTTCGCGCTCCTGGTGCGTACCCGACCCTCGAAGAGGCGATGGGCCACTTCCGTTTGATCCCACCTCAACCGTGTGAGAACGACTATATCGTCGACTACATCGCACAGAACTCGCTCCATGAGACTGAGGCAGGGTGGACATGGAAGTTCGACCCGAGCCTCTTTCGGGGAACACTTGTGCCGTTGAGGGATCAGCTCGCCTCGGTCCGGTGCCGGGTTGCGCTGTTCACTGGCGACAAGTCGGTCGTCGTGCCACCCGATACCGCCCAGTACATGTACGAACTCATGGGCAGGGTGGCCCCGGTGATATCGATACCCGAGGCTCACCATCACCTGACGCTCGACCAGCCACTCGCATTCGTGGCTGCCCTGCGAACACTCCTCGCCGACTGGAATCACTCGATAGGATTCTCAAGAGACGCGTAGAAGACTCAGACGTCCCCCTTTCAAGGGGGACTGCAGAGGAGCGTCAGCGACGATGCAGGGGGATAACGCGATAGCCAACTGGTCTTGTGCCGCTTGGCGTATCCCCCTCGCTCGAAGACTCGCTCGTCCCCCTTAAAAGGGGGACGCCTGAGGGCCGGTTCGTGTCAGAGGTGCGTGATACAACGGGGGCATGGCTCAAGAGAAATGGATGACCAGGTTCGCTCGACAGCGTCGCACTGACCGTACAGCGGCAGAGATAGTGCTCTGGCAGGAACTGCGGGGATCTGGGATGGGCTACCGATTTCGGCGAGAGGACCCTATAGGACCCTACATCGCAGACTTCTCCTGCCGATTCAAACGACTGATCGTGGAGTGCGATGGTGCGAGCCACACCGATCCGGAGAAGGATGCCGAACGCGATCGATGGTTCCACGAGCATGGATGGTTCGTGCTCCGCTTCGACGACTTCGATGTACTCGACGACCTTGAATGGGTCCTCGAGACGATCGCGACGGCTCTCGAAGATCCCTCACAGGTCCTTGACCCTCTCAACCTCAACCCCGAATAGCCGATGGCGTCCCCCTTTCAAGGGCGACAGCAGAGGGACGAAGTCCCGATGCAG
>JAMBLL010000076.1 GCA_023336765.1 Actinomycetes bacterium
ACTGTGAACTGTGAACCGGCTAGCCACCGATCGAGCCTACGCCTCACATCGCTAGCCTTGCCGACATGAACAACTCTCCAGAACCCATCAGTTGGGTTGCCAATCCTCGTGCCCGATCCATCGCGTTCAGCGAGGCCGTTGACTCGGTCTTCCCTGCCGACATCTTCTCCCAGACCCAGCGCTTTCATCGCCAGATCCCCGGCTATCGCCCGAGCCCGCTGCGCAATCTCGCGAATCTGGCTGCGATGCTCGGCGTCGGCGGTATCTGGGTCAAGGATGAGTCGATGCGACTCGATCTCAACTCGTTCAAGGTGCTGGGCGGATCGTTCGCGATCTACGAGGTCATCAAGTCAAAGCTCGGGATCGAGGATGAGCACCTCACATTCGAGGAGCTTGTCGCCGAGGCGGCCAGAGCTGGCCTTGGCGATCTCACCTTCGCCACCGCGACGGATGGCAACCACGGGCGGGGAGTTGCCTGGGGCGCAGCGAAGCTCAACTGCAAGGCCGTCATCTACGTCCACAAGGACACGTCGCTTCCCCGGATCCGTGCCATCGAGAGCTACGGGGCTGAGGTCCGCGTCATCGACGGTAACTACGACGTCGCGGTCCATCAGGCATCGGTCGATGCTGAGGCGAATGGCTGGCAGGTCATATCCGACACATCTTGGGAGGGGTACACGGACATCCCCAAGTGGGTGATGCAGGGGTACACGACACTCCTTTCAGAGACACAGGAACAACTCGCTGGCACCGGCATCGTCAAGCCGACGCACGTCTTGGTCCAGGCCGGTGTCGGCTCGCTTGCCGCCGCAACATCGGGGTTCTACAGCAGTCGGTTCGGTGCCGATCGTCCAACGATCGTCGTTGTTGAGCCGACAGAGGCACAGTGCCTTCTCGAGTCCGCAAGGATCGGTGATGGTGAGCCTCACAATGTTGATGGTGACCTTCAGACCATCATGGCCGGGCTTGCGTGCGGAGAGCCGAATCCGATCGCATGGGACGTGTTGTGGGACACGGTTGATGCTTTCGCCGCCTGCCCTGACTACGTCGCAGCCAAAGGCATGCGCGTGTATGCCACACCTCTTGCGGGTGATCCGTTCATCGTTTCGGGAGAGTCCGGTGCTGTCACACTTGGGGCGTTGATGTATCTGGCCCAGTTCCCTCAGTACAGGGCCCTCAAGGACTCCATCGGCCTTGGTCCGGACTCCCAGATCCTCCTCATCAACTCGGAAGGCAATACGGACCCCGACTACTTCCGTCAGGTTGCATGGGAGGGTGGCAACTCAGTTCCACCCGAATACCGGTGGTCTGACACCCTCGAGGGCAGCATCTAGCGGTTCGCTAGGGCAGAACCCTCGACCGACTGAATCTTTGCTCGTTCATATGTGCCGATATGGGCGGGTCTCGGTTCGCTAATAGGCTTGGTTGACCGAGATCTGGCTACTCCCATTCAAGGAGAACGATCTGGTGAGTATCCGAGAAGCCCTTGAGCGACACAATCTGGGGCTCACCAATCTGAACGCCGTCGAGTGAACCCACCATGTCTCTCGTGGTGGACGAGGCCAGTATTTGCCCGGCACCTGCGGCTGAGGCGATTCTCGCCGCTTTGTTCACGGTGAGACCGAGAACGTCGTCGGCAGTGCGTATAGTCTCCCCGGTGTGGATGCCTATTCGGATCGCAAACGGACTGTCGACGGCTGCCCGTTGGATATCAACAGCTGCACGAACAGCTGCTCTCGCTGACTCGAAGGCCAGCATTGATCCATCTCCCAGAAACTTGATCACCCTTCCACCGTGAGCAGCGGTGAGGCTTCGAATCTCCGTCTCGTGATCGCCGATAGCCTCGGCCCACGCTGCGTCCCCGACGGACTCCGCAAACACAGTCGAGTCAACAATATCAGTGAACACGAGAGTCATCGTTCCCTCCGACCCAGCAGAGGAGAAGAAGGGAGACGGCCCGTCAAGGACCGAAGTCACCAGCTCCTCCAACGTGGTGGTGAGATCAACGCCAAAGATCTGCCGGTTCGGGGTAGGCACCGAGTTGTGATAGTGAATAATTCTCCATGCACCTGCCTCGAGACGGAGGAGAGCCGTCGTTCGGAGCGGCATCCTTCCTTCGGGCGTGACCAGGGCGAAGAAGCAGGTCGCCCATCCGAACGGTCCGTCCTCAAACGCCTCCACCATGTCGACTTCGAGATTCCAGGTGCCGAGCATTTCTCCACCCTGGACATGTCGGGCACGCAGAACTTCGCTTGGACCTGTCCACCACTCACCCGGGGAGGTGCCAAGAACCCGCAAGCTTGGATCAGACGAGAACAAATTTGATAGCGTTTCGACATCACTTGTGCCATAAACGTCGAGCATTCGACGCATGACGGACTCGATTTCGACAGAAGCGGCAGGAGCCATCGACCCACGATAGCTGGCAACCATTGCGAAACCGCAAGCCACTCGACGCTGGAACCCCGCCCATAACCGGCAATATGGGCGGGTGATCCCGCTTAACGAATAGTCGAGTACAAAGGGGGCGTGTCGCTTATGCACTCACGAATCTTCACCCGTTCACATGTGCGGTCCTCCGTGTCTTGTTCAGCTCCGGTGGCAGGGAAGAAGCGGTGGAAAGTGGCGCACATGGATCAAATTGTGGCGTTGTCACGCCCCAACACCTTGATGCATATGGCAACGCGATGTACGATGTTGGTTGAAGATGTCGTACGAAGAGAAACCCTCGACCAGGCGGACCAGGGTGCTGATCGCCGGTTTGTTGTGGCTTCTCCTGGTCCCGTTCTTTATTGGAATGTGGCTCTTGTTGGGCTGGTTCGTGACGCTCCTGTTTGTCACCGGAAGCGTGTGGTTGACCCAGGATTACATCAGGCGAGGCAGTTTCGCCAATGCAGACACGGTCACTCGGGCGGGCGGTTGGACCGGGGAGCATCGTTCAGAGCGTTAACCCAGATACTCGCCGGAAGCAGTTGCTGTCGGTGCACACGACAACGGCCACCTGTCGCATTCGCACTATCGATTCATCACCCGTCTATATGTGCCTGATTGATACTCGTGGTCGGAGTCGCGTCGTCCCGGCCGGGTAGGGCCTGGACATTCCTTTTGGATGAGCAACCAACTTCACGGGTACGTGAGTTGGCTCAGAAGATCGAGGAGATGGGAGGCCGACGTTGTGGCTGCCCGAGTGCTGAGGTTGCTGATGGTGCCCATCATTAATTCGCGGCTCCTGAACACACTGCGATGGCCCGTGACATCTCGGTCAGGGTCCCTTCTGGCTCCGGAGCAGATGGTGGTTATCGACTCTGATCTGGACAGAGCTTGGAGCGTGGCCAGAACACATATGGCTCACTATCTCGAGCTGCCTGACTACAGGAACGATCTGCTGCGGTGTGGATTCACTCAGGCTGACATCGATGACTCCTCGGATCGGCTTGTCGATGGGATCGTCGCGTGCGGTGGTGTTGACGCCACCTTGAGGCGGGTTCAAGAACACCACGATCCGCCACTGGCGGAGGCTGGCCGACGCTCTCGACCTGTAGGACACCACGTACTTCGCCGATCCCCTCAGGAAACGCGACCTCCCTCCCATAGCGTCCGATGTGGGCAGGTGTGAACCGCGGGTAGCTGAGTTGGTGATCGAATGGTCCCCCTTGAGGGCATGACCGAGTTGCAGGATGCTCTGTACCATGGGGTCTGGTTGATCGGGAGCGCGAGCGCACGAAGGAGAGAGTCAAGATGACGAGAGATCTCATCGGCACCACGGTTGGTATCACGGGAGCAAGTTCAGGGATCGGAGCCGCAACAGCGCGTGCCCTGGTGGCTGAGGGTGCTTCTGTCGTTCTTGGGGCACGCCGTGTTGACCGCCTCGATGACCTTGCATCTGAGCTTGGGTCGAGCGCTGCGATCGTGGAGATGGACGTTCGTATTCCGGCTGACTCGCAGCGACTCGTCGAGGAGGCGATAGGGCGTTTCGGTCGTCTTGATGCCCTGGTTGTCAACGCCGGAGTCGGCGCGTACGGGGGAATCATGGATCTGAGCGACGAACAGATCAAAGAGATGATCGATACCAACGTCTCGGGGACGCTATGGCCGATTCGGGCCGCGGTGCCCGGCTTTGTTGAGGCGGGCGGCGGTGACATTGTCATCGTTGCGTCGGTTGCAGGGTTGCGGGGAGCCGGTGATGAGGCTGTGTACGCTGCAACGAAGTTCGCGCAGGTCGGTCTCGCTGGTGGTCTGGACCGGGAGTTGCGAGAGTCCGGGATTCGGGTGTCCACGATCTGTCCTGGCGGCACGGCGACAGAGTTCGCGATGGGTGCTGGCCGTACTCCCGATATGCCTGGCCTCGCTGACATGATGAGTGCAGATGACGTCGCTGCTGCCGTCGCTACGGTTCTGATGCAGCCGCGCTCTATGCGAACGCTCCTCTGGTCCATGCGCAGCATCCACGAGGACGACTAACCCGCACCTCTGGTCCTGTTCTGCATCGGACGTATCCGCGGACTACTGGTGGAGGTCGCTGGTATCCGTTTCGGTCGCCTCACCGGGTTGCCTGTCCAGGCTGATCCTCCTTGAACGAGCCCACCTGACCACAGCCTTGAACGGCTGGCCGAGGCACACATTTGTGCCGATGTGTGCGGTCGCCCGGTGACCGTCATTGACAGCCCCCCCCCACAACAGTGTGTGAGGGGTTCTGTCCTATCTGGGCCCGATCGTTCGAATTGCCCTGCCTTGACTATGCGCCCGGGAAGTCTCTGAGGTTGTCGATTATCGGTTTGACGAGGCCGCACTTGGCGTTGGTGCTGACGAACTCAGATGCAGAGTCGAAATTGATTGGGTCTATCCCGACAAATGTGACAGCGATGAACGCAAAGAACGCATTCGTGTCCGAGAAGTCATGGATCGAAGCCACTCCGCCCCACCTGTCGGTGACTTGTAGTCCCGCTACGGTGTCGAGGAAGTCGTCGGCAGCGTCGTTGATTGCCCACAAGTCGCCACAGTCCACATTCAGTGGCTTCGTTGCCGATGCCGGTACTGCGAACACGACGACCGCCATGGCGGCGACGACCGCCAACAATATCAGTCTCCTCATTTGCCTTCCCTCTCGAATACGCCGGCAACCCCACTGGTCGCCAGACTGAACGCTGAGCCTACGCGAGTAATCACAGCCCGTGGCAATATTCTTTCTCAGCGTTCGGGGTTGATGTCATCTGGTGTCAAACGACTCATGGCCACAGCCATTCATTTCCGGCAATATGTTCGCCTCTTTAGGAGCGCATACGTGCTGGTACGCGTGCTTCTACGGTTGTGGAGCGGGTGAGGCCCCGCTACTGGTCAGAACACTTCGGCTAGACGTGACGGATGAACCTGACTGCCGAGGCCATAGAACTCGAGGAAGTTCATGATGAGCGGTCTCCACTTATTGGGATCGATGTGGTGCCGGTGGCCAGGTGCGAGGATCGACTCGTGGACGTGTGTTCGAACGATCCGAACCTCAATGGCAGCCGTGTGGTCCTTGGGATCGCCGACTTCCATGATGCTCGACACGGTGCCTTCCAGCTGGATCGGGCATTCCATGACCCGAGGCGGTGAGACGACCTCAGAAGCGATTTCAGTCAATCCCGCACGTGCAAACTTGTCCCGGACATGTTCGAAGCCCATGACGTCTTTGTACCCGGGCATCGGGTCGCTGCCAGTGGTAAGGGCGAGACGATTGACCTCCGTCACAAGATCGACAGATGGGACACTCAGAACGCACTCCCTTTCGCGGCGGAGGTTCTCAACTGTGTGTGACCGTGTCCCCATACCGATCACGCCCGTCTTTCCCATCCACCAAGCCGACGAGATTGGAGCAAGGTTCGTGGTTCCACCCGCGTTGCGTGTGCTGATGAGCACGACTGGCGTACCGAGATACAGTATGGATGGATCGATCGTTCGATGACCAACACTCGTTATAGGCCTCGGTGCTGCTGTGAGTCGTGTCGGCGTCATCGTGTCCATCCTCGTTCGTCGAATTGCTCGATCGGTGGCCCTGTGCCATATACCTAGAAGAACTAGCCACGACCTCGATCGGTTGCAAATTTCTTCCTCACCTATCGGATATTCAGAGGACGGGATCAGACGCCGTAGTTCGAGAGATCCAGCGGCAATCTATCCCGAGTCTTTCACACCGTCCCGACCATCGCTCGTCCGACATGAGCGCATATGCGGCAATATGGGC
>JAMBLL010000077.1 GCA_023336765.1 Actinomycetes bacterium
GCCGCAGAGCAACAACTGCGCTGCATCGCCGAGGTGACCGGCGGGCAGTACACCGCGGTGAGTGAGGCGAACGAACTCGTCGCGAGACTGGGCGAGGTCACCGAGACGCTCCTAGATTGGCGACCGCCGATGACGCTCAACGGTTCGCTCGACCCGCTCGCGGCGCCGGAATTCCCTCTCTCCCCCAAAGCGGATTGGGTGACAGACGAACCGGGGAAGATCGCCGTGGGTCGGTACACCGGCATCCTGATGCCAGGCGAGACCCGATGGTACGAACTCGACATCTGGGAGGCGGAAAGCTTCTGGGTCTGGGGCCTTCTCGAATGGCCGCCGGACCTCGAGGCCGGTGGCGTGTTCGAGACGATCATCCTCGATTCCGGCGGCAACCAGGTCGAGGTTCCTGTAGTCCACGCGGGGATCCCTCTCCAGGCCGACGTGTCGAGGACAGAATCGCCGATGACCGGCGCGACGGTCGAAATTCCAGACCAAGGTTGGCCTGTGGCGGCTACCTACCTCGTCGGCCTCCGTTGGGATGCGCCTCCCGACGTGTTCCTCGGCACGTTGTCCGTGACCGTCGAGGTCCTTGACGGAAACGCCCGGTATCTTGCGCGAACGAACATCACGGGCGCGCTCGATCCTGGCGATGCACCGGCGCTTCCTCTCGCCGGGTTAGCCGAGAACGGACCCGAGTGGCGAGGCGGCGAGTTTCGAGGTTCCCTGGCATCGGGAGAGACCCGCTGGTATCGGCTCGACCTCGACCGTGGCGAGGCCATGAACGTCTTCGCTGTGTTCCCAGGGGATCGGTTCGTCGGAGAGGGAACCGAGGGCGAGTTCTCCATCGTCTTGAGCGATTCAGACGGTAACCCCGTGGGCCGAGCCTTCGAGTCCTCACCCGAGATGAGCCAAACGTTCGGAAACGAACGTCACCAGGCAACGGTGAGCGGCACGACATCGTACGACGACGACCCGCTTCTAGAGACCGTCATGATCGGATTCCAATGGACCGGACAGCCGGGCCAGGAGAGCGAGGTCCGGTTCGAGGTCGAGACGATGTTCGATCCCCACCGCAAGGAGATGGCGGATCAGATCGAAACAGACGCCGCGGGCGGCGGAGGCGAGGAGAGCGCGTCAACCGTAGCGTCGTCAGCCGAGACCACCTCGGTCGTGGATGCAAGTGGCACGACGGATGGCAGCAGGTTCCCGGTCGTGGTCCTCTTCGTGGCCGGTGTCGTCGCGATCGGTGCTGCGGTTACCGCGTTCCTTGTCAAACGCTCCAGTGCTGGCTGACGAGCTTGGCCTACGGTGGCGTTGCCGAGGTATTCCTGCGATGGAGCAGTGGAGGCACCAACTCTCGCCAGCGGTGTCCTGGGTCAGATCAGAAAGTGTCACAGGCAGGTGATATCGTTCCCCCTGGGAACGCGTGGTTCCTGTTCGGACGCCCGGTTTCGGGCGGCATGGCGATCTTAGGTGAGAGGACATGGATGGAGTATCAAGGACGGATCTGGTTCGAGGGTGATGACCCCTCGAACGCTGTTGCGGCAAGAGTGGAACTGCCCCCCGACGAGCGCATCTTCGTGCGCATCGGCGACGCTCCGGCGATGGTGTGGTACCTCGATGACATCGTCGGCCTGGCCGACCATCCTGTGACAACGATCACGGTGGATGACGACACGGTCAACTTCGAACCGGACGATCATGAGGCGTGGAAGGTAGCGGTTGCCGAAGCCCAGATGCGCGTACGCCTCCAGGGTGCCACAGGCCAGACCAGTTATCTCGCGACCACGCCGGGCGCTGACATCGTCAGAGGATCCTTCTGTCGAGCATGTGGGGAGCCCATCGACCCGCGGGCCGAGGTCTGTGTCAACTGCGGAGTGCGCCAGTACGCCCTGTCGGTGCGGCCGTACAAGTCTCGCATCACGGCAGGCTTCCTTGCCCTCTTCCTCGGCGGGGTCGGTGCGCATCACTTCTACCTCGGACAAACTGGCCTTGGCATCCTCTACCTGCTGTTCTTCTGGACATTCATCCCAGGGATCATCGCCTTCTTCGAAGCACTCGTGTTCTTCTTCCAATCCGACGCATCCTTCGACGCCAAGTACAACTCATAGCGGCTCGTTGGTGGTGACA
>JAMBLL010000078.1 GCA_023336765.1 Actinomycetes bacterium
GAACCAGAACGGGTTCCGAATTCTCTCCCGGCCTTCGCGGGGGAGATGGGCCGAGGGACGAGGGCCAGAGGGGGAAACCGAGTGGTACCACTCAAATCGAACCTGCTCCGAGAAACCGCACCAACCGAGTGGATCACCATGGTTTCCCCCTCCGACCTCGCAGGCTCGGCCACCTCCCCCGTCCAAAGAGCCGAGGGAGGACAACGGAGAACGGAGAACGGAGAACGGAAAACGATCTTCATCTGTCGAATATTGAGATGAACATTCCGTCCGTACCTGTGATGTGGGGAGCGAGAAGTATCCCGTCTCCCATCGAGATGCCATTGAGGCCATCGTCCGCCCGTCCTCCAAGCCCAGCGACCACGTCGATCGTTTCTTCGGGGAATACCGTGCACACGCTGTACACGAGTCTGCCTCCCGGGCGAACAAGGTCAAGCGCCTTCACGAGCATATCTCGTTGAAGGACACCGTACGCCTGCGGTGCGTCTGGTGCCAGCTTATGCCTGATCTCGGGGCGTCGCCGCAGCGTGCCGAGACCCGTACAGGGAGCATCGATGAGCACCCTGTCGAACGTTTGGGCGCGAAATGGCGGGTTTCGGGCGTCTGTCAGAACCCACCTGATCTGGGCAAGGTCTGCGGAACGTTTCACGGCGGTGGCGAGGCGTCGCTGGTGTATGTCACACGCAACGACGAGGCCGGATGGACCTGCTGCATCCGCGAGGATGCGGGTCTTGCCTCCCGGTGCGGCAGCGAGATCTACGATCACGTCTCCGCGTTCCACACCGAGAGCGTTCGTTACAGCTACCGATGCAGGGTCGATCACATCGATTGAACCATCCTGGGAGAGTGTCGCGATCGTGTCGTCGTGGACCATGTAGCTTGCACCAGCGATGCCTGTGGTCCTTCCGCGCTCCTGGCCGTCTCTGGATCGTATCCCTGTGTCAGCTGGCAGGTTGGAAGCCTCCATGAAGGCCCTGGCGTCGTCCCCGAGGATCTGTTCGAGACGGTCGAACATCCACTGCGGGTAGCCCAGGTAGGCATCGGCGGCGACGGGGGTATCGACTGAGCGAGAGACCGCACGCAGCACTCCATTGACGAAGCCAGCCGCTTTCGGCTTTCCGAGGTCACGTACAGCGTCGACGCCGTACGTGACCGCACTGTGTGGTGCGCGGCCCAGATATCGGATCTCTGCAGTGCCGATGCGAAGGACAGAGAGGACCTCGGGTTGAATCCGGGAGAGTTTGCGAGGTGTTGCCATCGCGATCGCCTCATCTATGCCTGGCAGGTGGCGCAGCGACTCGTACACGAGTCGCTGGTAGAGACCGTGGTCCACCAGCGACGACGGTGCCGCCTTTGAGACCAGGACATTGCTGTACGCACCCCCATCGACCACACGGGTCAGAGAACGCGCGGCCAGAGATCGAGTCGAAAGGGCCTCAGCCGTCATCGGCGCTGAACGTCAGCGGCTCAGCCCTCCTGCCGTTCATCCACGCGCGGGCCTCAACGGTGGCTTTCCCTGGTGGCTGAACGCTAAGCAGCTCTATGGCGCCTCCCGAGAAGCCTGCCAGCACCGCATTACCGACCACAGAGACCATGCCGGCGTCGGTGTCATCGTTGGATGGACGCGCTTTGTGAACCTTGATGGCACCGACGGGCGTCTGTATCCATGCACCCGGTCTTGGCTCGAATGCACGAATGGAGCGTTCCGCCTGGGA
>JAMBLL010000079.1 GCA_023336765.1 Actinomycetes bacterium
CCGTTTGCATCTTGGGTGCCGAAGGTTCATAATGCCATTCAGATATGCGCAGACGTGCATATGTGAGGGGCTGTGCGGGCTTCGACCAGTTCGGCCTCTCCGAGCGAGGAGGGGAACTGTGACCGTTGCCGCTGACCAACTACTCGATTGCACAGGGATGCTGTGCCCAATGCCCGTCGTCAAAACTTCCAAAGCGATCAAGACGATCGAGGTGGGGCAGGTCCTTGAGATGGTCGCCACCGATCCAGGCGCTCCACCCGACATGGTTGCGTGGGCGAAACAGACGGGACACGAACTCATCGAACAGACCGCAAACGGTGGTGAGTACCGGTTCTGGTTCAGACGGACGAAATAGGGGAGGAGTTCCGATGGCAACTGTAGGAGAAAGACCGTTCACCGTCGAAGACGGCGAGGCCACACCCGTGGTCGAAGAACCCAATCGCAAGAGGATGGCGCTTGTTGCGTCCAAGGGTGGCCTCGATGAGGTGTACCCGATACTGATCATGGCCACCACCGCGGCGGCCCTCGATTGGGAGGTGGGGATCTTCTGCACCTTCTACGGCCTTGACATGGTCAACACGAAACGTATGAGCAACCTCAAGGTGTCGCCGCTCGGTAACGCGGCCGCACCCCCTCCGCTCAAGGGCAAGGAGATGGGTGTCCCCAACATCATCGGCATGCTGCCGGGCATGACGAGCGTTGCGACGAAGATGATGAAGGGATGGATGGAGGATTCAGGCATCCCAAACTTCGATGACATGATGGAGATGTGCCTTGAGAGCGACGTCGAGTTCTACGCCTGTGCCACGACGATGGGCGTCATGAATGTGAAGCAGGAGGACATCATGCCCGAAGCGACATGCCTTGGAGCGGCTGCGTTCCTCGATTTCGCTTCCGAGGCGGATCTGGCATTGTTCATCTAGGAGACTTGATAGCGAAACGGAGGTAGGAGTGGACGAAGACCCAACGATCCTGTACGTGCAGACGCATGGCATCGATGAACCATCGAAAGCGGCCACGCCGTTCTACCTCGCGACCGCGGCGGCCGCGATGGACATGGACGTGTCGATCTATTTCACGATGCACGGCCCGACCCTCCTGCGCAAGGACAGCAGTGATCTCACGGTCAAGGAGGGTGGTGCACCGATCTCGAGTTTCATCGATCTGGCAGTCGAGATCGGCGTGAACCTCCTGATCTGCCAGCCGTCGCTCGACCTCAACGACCTCGCGATGGAGGATCTGATCGACGGCGTACAGATGATCGGCGGAGCAGCGTTCAACGACCTGGCGGCCGATGCTGACGCCGTGATCAGCTTCTGATGTCCACAACAGCACCTCCTGCAGCGTTCACGGCGTTCCCTGGAGCGACGATTTCTCCGAACACCTACGTGGATGTCGCCTACGAAGACAAGCTCGCTCTGTGGGAAGAGGTCAAAGCAGATGACCGGTTCCCTGATTACCTCTATGGCTGTTACGAGTGTGGTATCTGTGTTGCTTCGTGTCCATCGGCACGTTTCTACGACTTCTCGCCGCGCAAGATCGCTCAGGCAGCGGCACGGGAGGACATCGAGCTGATCTACGAGCAGATGAACGACGACGTGTGGAACTGCTCACAGTGCTTCTCGTGCAACCGCTGCCCACGCCAGAACTCGCCAGGCGGCCTCATCACCCTGCTGCGTGAGGTTGCGGTGCGCAACGGCTTGGGCACGGCCAAGGAGGCACTCGAGGGTTATGGCAGGGTGGTCTACAAGATCATGACCACTGGTACGCAGATATCGCCTGACATGCTCCAGCCGGATGCCTTCCCCGATTGGGGTCCAGACGTTGAGAAGACATCGGACAATCTCGATGTATGGCGAAGGGCGTTACCGCCAGAGACGCTGCACACCACGGAGATGAGCTGGGTGGTGTCCGAAGAGACGTTGATCGAGCTGTATCTGATCTGGCTCCATTCCGATGTGATGGACATGATCGCAGAAGCTGACGAGGGGCTCCACATGATCATCCTGGACGTGATGGAGGAAACGCTCGAAGACGCAGGCTACGAGATCTAGGGAAGAGGAACACGATGACCACCGACACGACATTCATCCCGCTCTCGGAGATACGCAAACCTCCGGTGCCCAATCCGGAGAATGCACCCACCGAGGACATCCGCGAGGTGCTCTACGAACTCGAAGCTGCTGGCGAGTTGATCGTCCAACGTGTCCCCGAGCCCTACATCGAGGTCATGACGAAATACGGGCGCACGAAAAAGATCCCGGAGCAGATGACGTGGCATCACAAGTCGTGTGGCCAGTGCGGGCACATTCCCGGGTACTCGACGTCGATCTTCTGGCTGAACCGCCAGTTCGGGATGAACTACGTCGACCCGTACGATCAGACGTCGTGTACCGCTTGGAACTACTACGCGTCAGCAACGTCGAACGCTGTCGCCCAGGCAAGCGTCGCCTCCCGCAACTTCGCTGCGGCGTACGCCACAGGCTATTTCCCGATGATCCACTGCGGCACCTCCTACGGGCACTACAAGGAAACGAGGATGGAACTCGCGCATCACAAGGACCTTCGAGACAAGGTCCGCGACATCATGGGGAAGCTCAACAAGCCGCTCGTCGTTCCCGAGGAGATCGTCCACTACTCGGAGTGGATCCATGCGATGCGTGACCGCATCGCGCAGCGCCAGACCCTTGACTTCACGGGCATCGTTGCATCGATCCACCCCGCATGTCACTACTACAAGCTGGTGACGGAGGACGCGATATACGATCCCGACATCTACGGAGGACAGCGCACCGCTACGGTGACGGGCATCGTCGAGTCGCTCGGTGCGACCGTTGGCGACTACAGCACGTTCTTCGACTGTTGCGGGTTCGGATTCCGCCACATCCTCGTCCAGCGTGACTTCAGCCGATCTTTCGCCACCCAGCGCAAGATCGAGATAATGAAGGAAGAGGCGAACCCGGACGTCGTCATCACCCACGATACGGGGTGTGTCACGACCCTCGACAAGAGCCAGTTCGCGGCCAAGGCCCACCAGCGTAATGTTGGTGTTCCAGTCCTGTCAGATGCGCAGTTCGCAGCTCTCGCCATGGGGGCGCACCCGTACCGTGTCGTGCAGCTGCACTGGCACGCAACGGATTACACGGCGCTGCTTGAGAAGATGGGTATCGACTGGGAGAAGGCGTGGGCAGAGTTCGAGGTTGATCTTGGTCGCCTGGAACGCAACGAGATCGAGTTCCTGAGTTGGGAGGACGCAGATGCCAAGTGATCGTTTGGTGGTAATCGGAGCGGGGCCGGCAGGCCTCGAAGCTGCGAGGCTCGCAGCCGAACTCGGGAGCCCCGTAACGCTGATCGAGAAGAAGGATGTCGCCGGGGGTATGCCGATCCATGCCGATTACGCGGCCCTCACACACCACTTCAGGCCAGCGTCCGAAGCGATGGGAGAGATGGTCGACGCCGTCGCGGGCAACTCCCTGATCGATATTCGTACCGGCACCGAGGTCGCCTCGGTCACCGGTGAACTCGGAAACTTCTCAGTCGATCTCACATCGAACGGATTGAGTGAGACCATCGACGCCGGAGCGATCATCCTTGCCACGGGGTTCAAGCACTTCGACCCGGGGCGTGAGACCCAGCAGTACCAGTACTGGGAACTGCCAGACGTCATCACGATCGCCGACGCCGAGAAGATGCTCAAATCAGGCAATTTCGTCACACCGTCCACGGGCAAGGCACCTGAACGAGTCGCGTTCGTGCAGTGCGTCGGGTCACGCGATCGCCAGATCGGTAACGAGTACTGCTCGAAAGTGTGTTGTGGAATCTCGTCGAAACAGGCCATCGAGATCAGGGAGATGGTCCCTGATGCCAGGGTCTTTATCTTCTACATCGACATGAGAATGTACGGCTACTGGGAGAACGAAATCTACTGGCCAGCCCAGGAACAGCACAAGGTCAACTACATCAAGGGCATCATCACCGAGATCCTCCCCAAGGGTGGGCGGTTGATCGTCCGTGGTGAGGACACGACGATGGGGAGGCCGATGGAGGTTGCCATGGACATGGTGATCCTCGCCGTTGGGATGGAACCAAGTGCTGGCACGAGTGCGATGTCCGGCGTTCTGAACCTGCCGACGAACAAATACGGGTTCATCGAGACAGCTCACGATGTGCTCGATACCGTCACGACCACTGTCCCGGGCGTGTTCGCCGTTGGAGCCGCAACGGGTCCTGCAGACCTCGATGACTCCATCTCTTCAGCAGGTGCGGCGGCAGCCAAAGCTGTGGCGCTCCTACGAGCAGCGGCGGTGTCGGTGTGATGTCCGACCCGATCCTGCGGGGGCAGGTCATCGACACGCCCACAGCCCAGGAGTTCACGCGCCTTGCCCTCGAGAAGGTATCCGAGCACGACTTGGGGGACACCGCGGCAAAGCTCGAGCGCAAGTCGGCGATCTTCCGTGACGCGTTCGGCCCCGATAGCGTGATGTCCCTCGATGAGGAGACAGCGACCGATGTTCTCAAGATGGTGTTCTCATCGCGGCGCAAGACCAAGGTCATCATCAACTCCCTGACCCTCGATGGCTTCCGACGCTCGGTGCGCGGGTTGCTGTACGCGGATATGTCACCAGGTGACCGTCTTGAGGAGTTCGCCAGCCTCATCGACGGGATCGGTCGGGATATCGCCCCTGGAACCGGGCACGACCTCGGGTCCGAGATCCTGCACTTCACCTACCCGGAGCGGTACTGGCTGTGGACCAGGTGGATGTGGAACCCGAATACGGGCACCGGTGCGCTTCCGCTGGTGGTGATGGACGAGGTTGACCTCGATGGCGGGACGGTGTCTGAAACCTATAGGCGGATCAACCTTGCGCTGAGCTTTCTCGACGGTGTTGGGGAGCAGGCTGGGTTCCGGCCAGAAGGCCACGGCGTGTTCGGCACGGACGTCTTCCTGGCGTCCGTGTACTCGGTCTACATGTATACGACGCTGAGAATGCGCATGACACAGGAATTCAACAGGATCGTTCCAGAACTCGGGGACCTCGTTCAGCGCCTGCTCGGCGTGAACCGGTTCCCTGCGGTAGCGGAGGTGGCGTGATGGGGAGAGAAGTCAGTCCGAAGATCGATCCGTCGCAGGTCGTCGAGCACGAGACATATGAACTCGAAGGCATGGACATTTCGGGTCACTGGAACAGGATGTTCGAGCAGCGCGTCATCTTTGACTACGACGTCGCCCAACTCGACCGCGTTACCGAGCTCGACGGCGGAGAATCGATGGGGTGGTGCTACCAGTGTGCTCAATGTATCGGCGTCTGCCCTGTCGATTACGTCGGCGACTACGGGCCGCGTAAGATCTTCCGCAAGCTCCAGGTCGGCATGGACTTCTTCACAAGCGACGACCTGTGGCTGTGCACAACGTGTGCGAACTGTCTGCGGGTGTGCCCCAAAGAGGTCGACTTCACTCTGATCATGCCAGCCGTACGCACAGAAGCGGTCCTCGAGGGGCACGTTCCTGCTGAACTCCAGGACGTGTTCCAAAAGACCGCGCGATATGGGAACCCGTTGGGAAAGAACCCGAAGCGGCGCGTAGCGTGGACGAGGGGCCTCGA
>JAMBLL010000080.1 GCA_023336765.1 Actinomycetes bacterium
GCTGACGGCTGACCACAAACAGGAGTACCCGGCGCAGGGTGGATACGTCGGGTACTTCTGTCGAGGTGGGGGGCGGGCTATGGGCTAGATGTCTCGAACCCCCTCTTCGGATCTGTGATCTGATAGTGCGGTGTGTTCCTTGCGGCTCTCCTCGTTGCGATCGTGTCTGTGCTCGGAGCCCACATCATCAATGTGTGCCACCCTGACCCCATATTCGGCCATACCGAAATAAGCACGCGTTAAGCGAAGCCCAAAGGAAAGGTAAAAACTACCAAGCGTGCTACGTCGGGACCATCGGAAGCTTGAGGACAACGCTCGCACCACCGAGAGACGGCGACTCACCGATCGTCATCGATCCATCGGCCGACTCAACCGCCCGACGGACGATGTCCAGTCCAAGCCCCGTGGAATCTCCGCTAGAGATACCTCGACCCATTGCGGATGCGTCAATGAACCCTGGGCCTGCATCCTCGACCGAGATACGGACCACACGCTGCCCATTCTCGACGGACACCGCCATCGGCGCGCCCTCAGGCGTGTGCGAAAGCACATTCTCGACCAGTGCATCGACTATGGCTTCGGCATCATCGCTTGCCATTGCCACAATGGCCCGGCTGTCATCGATTCGGATGTCAGCCTCGCGCTCCTGCTCCTGTATCAGCGGAAGCCAGAAGGCCGACCGCTCCGCAACGATCTTCGCGACATCGCATGATTGGTCAGCATCGGCCCTCACCGGACGCCTGGCTTCCCGGATGATAAAGTCAGTCGTTCGCTGTAACTCGTCGAGGTCGGCGATCAACCGCTCCTTCTGAGGCCCGGGAGTCAGTCCGTCAATGCTGAGCCTCGCCGCAGTCAGAGGTGTCCTCAGCCGGTGCGCAAGGTCAGCAGCAGACTCTCGCTCAGCTTGGAGTAATCGGCCAATCCGGTCAGCGAGGCGATTGATCTCCAGTCCGACCTCTTCGATTTCGTTGGGTCCGGCCGGTACAACACGAGCCGTCATGTCGCCATGACCAAGTGTTCTGGCAGTTATGGACAGTTGCTTGACAGGTACCACCATCGACCGACCGAGCAGGTCGGCCACCCAAGCGGCGATAACAACAAGCATCGCACCCAGAAGACTCAGGACCAACCAACTCTGCCGAACACCTGCAGTCAGTTCTTCATCAGGAATGAACACGCGAATCACAGCCACCGACCCATCCGATTCGAAGACGGGAATGTAAAACGCCTGGCCACCGTCCACCGGTGCAATGAAGGAACTCCCCTCAAGAGCCAGGCTGAGATCCTCATCTTCGGATACATCTGCCCCGACAATGGACCCCGCTGGCAACACGACAGAACCTCTCACTTCCAGGATCCGACCTTCTCCCAGAATCTCGATCGCGGTTGCAATGTCCTCCTCCACGGATAACACTGACAGGACACGGGCGAGACTTTCGGCATCGCGTTGTGCCGTCGAGATCGCCCTGTCCCTCGCCAGATCCGACACGAGTATGAACAGCGGGACGAGGAACGCGATCACGACCATTGCGGTGACCGCAGCCGATAGGAGGATGAGTCTCCGTCTCACCGCTTCGGATCCACGAGCCGTACACCAACGCCTCGCTTCGTGTGGAGGTAACGCGGGGCAGCGGCAGTTTCACCGAGTTCCTTGCGAAGCCAGGACAGATGTACATCCACGGTCTTGTCGGCTCCACCGTATGGCTGGCGCCATACCTCGGCGAGCAGTTCTCTCTTCCCGATGAGTTTGCCCTCGCGACTCGCAAGGTACACGAGAAGGTCGAACGCCCTGGCCGTCAGATCGAGATTCCGTCCATCAAGGATGGCCTCATGCGAATCTGGGTCCAGGCGAAGGCCTCCGACGACGATGATCTCGCTGTCATTGCTATCTCCGGACCGCCTGAGAACTGCCCGGATCCGCGCTTCGAGGTGGTCAGCCGAATAGGGCTTGACAACGTAGTCGTCGGCACCCTTATTCAATACGTCGATGATGTCCTGCTCGTCATCTCGTGCAGTGGCTACGACGATAGGTACCTCGCTGACCGCCCTGATCATTCGAAGGGCCTCGACGCCGTCGAGATCGGGCAGACCCAGGTCGAGCACCACAACATCGAACGCACCCGATACGGCCCGCTCAATTCCTTCCAGAGCATTGACGACAGTCTCCACATCGTGGCCGCGTTCAGACAGACGCGTTGCGAGCGACTCACGAATTCTCTGTTCGTCCTCGATCACGAGTATCGATGCCATAGGGAAACTCTACCAAGAAGGGGAGCGGACACGGAGCGCAGCGTCGGTACGTCACGCTGGTAGCCCGAGACTCACGGCCGGAAAAGAGTCGATCCCGATGGAGAGTACACCAATCGGATGGAAGAATTGACCAGATGCGTGGCACTACAGGAGAATGTGTACCAAACTACCAGTATGAGGAAACCCGCCGGAGTAGGTATCGCCTGGCTCGTCGCGACCATCGTCGCAGTCACCATCGCCGCAGCTGCCGTCGGCAGTGTGCGCAGCGTAGTGACAAATGTTCCCACCGCACTTGGGATAGCGGCGATACGAGCAATGGAGGCAGAGCCTGATTCGCTTGAGATCGATGGCGACGAGACCTCAGCTATTGAAGCCGCACCAACCTCGACACTGGCGCAGACCGTGGAATCGGGTATAACCACCGAGTCGAGCACAACGACGACTGTGGCAGTAACGACAACCACCCAACAGGTTGAGACCAGCACGACCAGAACGGAAGCTGAAGAACCCGCCAGGTCATCACGCCAGGCCGAAGCCACATCCAGACCTCCGGCCCAGCCCAAGACGAGTACACCGACAGTAGGTGATACCGCCACGGCAACAACTGCACCACCAGCCACGACCACAACTACAACTGCACCACCAGCCACGACCACGACGACGACAGCGGTGCTAACGACAACGCCCCCCTCCCCGAACGCGTACACGAAAGAGATCGTGACGGACGGTGGCTCGTTCTCGGTTCGGGTAGAAGGTGATGCGGTGATGTTCGGCCGCGCGACCCTGTCCACGGCGACGGCCACCGTTTGGAGATTCGACCTTCTCAATGGTGGGCCACAAGTGGTTGACGTACAGTTCACGAGCCTCGACAATCAACATCCCGCTATCAGAGTTGTCGTGACGGTGACGAACGGAGTGCTGGACATCCTGCGCGACCCTTCGTGAGTCGACAGGACCTTATCCACCGCATGGGTCAGTCCTCGACTGCTCACCAGAGCCCGGGGAATCGTTTGTGATTCGATGAGGGACTCCCATGTCAAGTGGCTATCTGCACTGCACAGGTCCGTGTACACGGCTACACATGGCCGTGTCGGACGCAGGCTCGTCCACAACGACATGCTGCTCCTCACGACAACAGGTCGCAAAACGGGTGCCACACACACCGTCCCGCTCCTCTACCTCGTAGACGACGACGATCTCGTGGTGATCGCATCGTACGGCGGTCGGGAGGAGCATCCCGAGTGGTATCGCAATCTCGTCGTAACGCCCCTGGTCTCTGCTCAGATCCTCGGAAAGGCGATCACTCTCGACGCGATGACGATGGGACCGCACGAAAGACACACCTGGTGGCCCAGGATCGTCGCTGCGTACTCAGACTATGAGGTGTACCAGTCGAGGACGAACCGCGAGATCCCTGTTGTCCGCTTGAGTCCAGATACCAGACACCAGACACCGAGATCCGTTAACACCGCCGTCCAAGAGCGAGCACGCGAGCGGGTCTTCCTCAATCTTCCTCCGTCATCTCCTCTTCCACCTGACATCTGACATCTGGCATCTGGCATCTGTAATCTTGCGCCTGATTCGGAGGTGATGTGGAAGCGAGACGAGGGACGTGGTACGCCGTCACGGCCTATGTGCTGTGGGGCCTTTCACCGATCTACTGGAACCTGCTGCCTGACATCGGTGCAACCACGTTGATCCTGTCGCGGATCGTGTGGTCGGTACCGATACTCATCGCGGTACTGGCCTTCACCGGAAAGCTCTCAAGTTTCGCAGCGAGCTACCGGTCGTGGAGGCCGCGACTCATCACCGCTGCCGCCGCTGGCTTCCTGTTCATCAACTGGGCGCTGTTCGTGTGGTCCGTTGCCAACGACCACATCGTCGATGCTTCGCTCGGTTACTTCATCAACCCGCTCGTGTCGGTGGGCCTTGGTGTTGTCATCCTTGGAGAGCGACTGCGAAAAGTGCAGTGGATCGCCATCGGCATCGCCGCAGCTGGTGTGGCGATCATGACAATCGCCGTTGGGGCACTCCCGTGGATCTCGCTCACCCTGGCCTTCTCGTTCGGGACATACGGACTGCTCAAGAAACAGCCAGAGACACCACCACCGGTGGTGTCTCTGTTGGGTGAAACGAGTTTGATCGCCGTCCCCGCACTCATCTATGCAGTGCTGTTCAACGATCCGACGGGTCCCACATTCGGAACCTCGACAGCTGTATCAATCTTCCTCGTCGGTGCAGGAGTCGTCACGGTCGTGCCTCTCCTGTTGTTCGGAGGAGCTGCGAAGCGCATACCGCTATCGATGGTCGGACTGCTGCAGTACATCACCCCGAGCATCCAGCTCTTCCTCGGTGTCGTCGTCTATGGCGAGACACTCTCAAGTGAAGAACTGATCGGGTTCATCGCGGTGTGGACAGCCCTGGCCTTGTACTCGGCGGACAGCTTCCGTGCGAAACAGCCCAGGGTGAAGCCCATTCCTCTCGACTAGTTCGACGCTTCCTCGATAATCGCTGTAGCAGCGTCAACGACCGCTTCGCCAGCATCACCAGCGGCAGCAGCCGCTTCGTCCGTGGCGTCAGCCGCTTCATCAGCCGCATCGTCCGCCAGGTCCTCAGCTGCTAACTCAGCAGCCACACCCTTGCGAACACCAGCGATAACTGCGTCCTGGATGCTTGCGAGTTGATCATCGCCGACCTTTGTTCCGATCTTCGTGGCGAGAAGCTCTCTGATCTCTTCATCTGACATGCCCGAAAGCTTGTTCTTCGACATCACAGCCGCCACAACGGTAGCGACGACGCTGGCCACGATGACGACAAAAAGCAACACGATTAGTTTCTTCATTGATACCTCCTGGGTATGTGGGAAATGTAGCGGAGTAACGGATGTTGGAGTCAGGCTATTTCTGCTCCACCGTTTGCGAGCCATGTGACGAACGCTGCGGCGCAGTCAGCGTGTGCCGGCCCTTCCTCGCAGTTTCGGTACTTCGTCAGTGCGACTTCGAGATCGGCGCGCATCCATGGGCCAAACGAACCGAGCGACGCTGTGAGTGATGCAGCAGCCTCTTCCATCGTGAACCGACCTGCTGTGATCTCGCGACCGACGACCAGGCCTGCGAGCTTCTTACCGTTCTCCTCGATCTGTGTCAGGCGAGCGATATCAGCGAGATCCCGGACACCACCCGCAGCCACAACGGGCTCATCAACGATGGATACGGCCAACTGCAGTGCTTCGATATTCGGCGGCTCTTCAAGAGCATCGCGTCCAACCTCCGAGATCATAAACCCTGCAGCGCCCCCCGATGACAGGTTGATCAGCGCCTCTTCGAGGTACTCGCCTGTCCTCTCGGTCCAACCCTTGATCGCGATTTCGAGATCGGGGGCGACGTCGAGAGATACCACGATCTTGAGCGGGTACTTCCTGTTGAGTTCCCAGAACAGGACCTGGTCGATCATTGCAAGAGTTCCGATGGCAACACGCCAGGCACCCATCCCAAGGACCCTCGATACCTCGGCCTCGGAGCGGATTCCGCCGCCAACCTGCACAGGCACATCGACAGCCTTGATGATCTCACCTATGAGATCCCGATTCTTGTAGTCGCCGTAGGCGGCAGCATCGAGATCAACAATGTGCAATCGGTCGGCTCCCTTTTCAACCCAGCCCCTTGCGCGGTTGATCGGATCGGCATCCAGAGCGATCGCGTCAGACACATCGCCATGAGGAAGCCGGACAGCGCGTCCGTCAAGAATATTTACACGTGCATATAGCTCCATGCCCCCAATGTACTCCAATCACGGACTTCAGCCAACAGCGAGCAGAGAGAACACAGAACACAGAACACAGAACACAGACAAGAGAACCTGGTCCAGACGTATCTGTCGAGGGAGCATTCGTTTCCCGTCAACCGTTTTCCGACTTGCAGATGGCTGAC
>JAMBLL010000081.1 GCA_023336765.1 Actinomycetes bacterium
CGATACGAAAGCGCTCGCAGAGGTGTTGCGTGCCGCCATCACCGGAACCCACGACCCGTCCGTCATGCCCTCAACCGTGATCACAGGGTTGCATCCCGATGTTGACGTCGCCCTTGAAGAAGGCATCAACGGCACACTCGATGCCTCTTCGCTGGCCTACACCCTGGCGTCCACGATCTACGTTCCTCCTGTCGAGCCAGAGCCGGCGAAACCCTGGAAGAGCCTCGCACTTTTTGTTGCGATCGTCGTGTTGATCGCTGGGTTGGCTGCCATAGGACTCGCTGCCGACTTCGACCCTGACTCGCCGTTCCTCTACCCCGTGGCCGGTGAGATACCCGCTCCGACGGTCACGTCTGCACCTCTTGTAACCGTCCCCGTTGACTCAGACGACCTCGAGGCAACGGCCTCGGTATATGACCCTCTGGGTGACGGCACCGAGAGCGACGAGTCGGTCGTCAACGCGACGGATGGAGCCCGCACGAGCGCGTGGTCGACTGAGGCATATTCCCGGCCCATCCGTGACATAAAGGACGGTGTGGGTCTCGTCATCGATGTCGAGGGGACCCCGGGCACCGTGTGGGTATCAGGAACTGCAGGGACCACGTTCCTCATCGGTTGGTCCGACGCCATCGAGGAGGATCCGTCTCTGTGGGAGCACGTGGGGAGAGGAACGCTCCAGCAGGCTCCGGTACTGATGCAACTGCCGGTACGGGGTGGCGGATTCTGGCTCCTGTGGTTGACCGACCTCCCTGAACAGCCAGATGGCTCATACCGAAGTGAGATCTCCGATATCGGATTCACCTCCTAACGCTCTGGCAACCCGGCATTCCCTACGCTGTGAGCGGAATGACCGATAGAACCGACCTCGACATTGCACTGATCGACCGCTACCTGAGTGGCGACATCGACGCGTTCAACGAACTCATGGATGCACACGAAGACAGGGTGTTCGCGATCTGTCTGCGCATTCTGCGGAATAGAGAAGCTGCCCTCGACGCTACCCAGGACACCTTCCTGACGGTCTTTCGCAAGGCCGACCGGTACAAGGCAACAGCAGCGTTCTCCACGTGGCTGTACAGGGTGACGGTCAACACGTGTTACGACTATCTCCGGAAGGAGAAGCGAAAACGGGCTGACAGGCTTCCCGAAACTCACGATATTGCAGACCCCACATCTCAGGATGAGTTCGAGGCAGTTGACGTGCGTCCCCAGATCGAAGTAGCGCTCGATACTCTCAGCCCGGAGTTCAAGGCAGCGGTAGTTCTCGTGGACCTCGAGGGCATGTCAATTGAGCAGGCAAGCGATACCCTCGAGGTGCCAACTGGCACGATAAAGAGTCGGCTCTTTCGTGCCAGAAAGCAACTTTCTCAAAGTCTCGGGAACCTCAGACCGTCAAACGAGCATCGTATTGAGGACACGGGAGAATCATGAATGACGCGGACCTCGACATCATCCTCGGGATCACCAACGGCCGCCTAACCGGCCAGCATAAACAGGACGCCCTTGACCTCATCGCCGCGGATCCGGAACTCAGCGAGGAACTCGCCATCCAGGTCACGGCAATGGACGAACTCGGCGCGCTCGAGCCAGCGCACATGACGCCATCAGAGAAACTCGCCCTCCGTAATTCTCTCGTCGAACAGCTACACCTCGAACCTGCGGTCCCTTTGGTCCGGGCATCCAAGCAATCCAGACCCTGGTGGCAGTTCGCGCTCGCCTCGGCGGCAGCGCTCCTTGTTGTCATCGTCGTGGTCCCCTCGATGCTCTCTGGTGGTGACAACAGTTCATCAGATGTCGTGGCCATCGCTCCAGAAGCGACGGAAACCGTTGAGTCGGACGTGAGCCGTGGCGATACCGATGCTGAGACAAAGACGGAGACGACAAGCGCAGCGGCTGGTGGTGCGGCGGCAACTGCATCGACCACTGACCTACCTCACATCACTGAGGACGACGTTCAGGAATTCTTCGCCGGAGCATCAGCGCCGATCGACACTGAATCGACGACCAGCGCCGATGACCTGGCCTCCGCTGGCTCCGAAGATGCGGCAGACGAGACTATTGCACCATCAGCCTCGTCGCTCGCCGAATCGGAGGAGATCGCCGTCGACCTGGTCCGAATTGAGGAGTGTCTGACGGAACTTGCCCTCGACCTCCCTGGTGGCGAACACATTGCCATGGCTGCAACTCTCGACAGTGGGGTGACCACGATCCACTTCGGCGTTGTCTCGGGCAGCGACATCGCCTATTCGGTTAGCATCGAACTCGAAACCTGTACGATCACTTTAACGACCCCCTGATTGGACGACCACCGCACACAGACGACTAGTCTGTTGACCCATGGCCGATTCAACCCCTCCTCTTTCCATACGCATAGCCGACACACTCGAAACGATTGCCACGCGCATCCGCGAGATGACAGTCGACAGAGCTGCCAAAGGTGTCACTTCGACATCCATCGGCATCATTGCGGTAGTTGCCGGGTTCATGGCTGTCTTCTGGCTCCTGGTGGGAATATTCCGGCTCCTCGGAACGCTGATGGGCACGGAGACCGCATATGCCGTGGTTGGCCTCGTCCTCATTCTGGTCGGTGCCATCCTCTGGTCGAGGCGCTACCCACAAGATAAGACACAAGACACCACATCTCAGCAGGAGTGATCATGGCCGAGAAGGTCCTCATCATCGGCTCCGGTCCCGCAGGACTCACAGCCGCCATCTACGCAGCGCGGGCAGGTCTCGAACCGCTCATGATCGAAGGAATGGAACGGGGCGGTCAGCTGATGATCACCACCGACGTGGAGAACTACCCCGGATTCCCCGACGGAATCATGGGACCGGACCTCATGGAACAGATCAGGAAACAGGCCGAGCGCTTCGGTACCCGCATCGTCAGCCAGGACGTGAGCAAAGTCGACTTCTCCCAACGCCCGCACAAGGTCTGGGTGGGACAGGACATGTACGAGGCTGAAGCCATCATCATCTCGACCGGGGCATCGGCTCGTTGGCTGGGTGTCCCTGGCGAAGAACGCCTGCGTGGCCTTGGGGTATCGGCATGCGCAACGTGTGATGGGTTCTTCTTCCGCGACAAGGAACTCGTCGTCGTCGGCGGTGGGGACACAGCTATGGAGGAGGCCCTCTTTCTCACCAAGTTCGCCTCGAAGCTGACCGTTGTCCACCGTAGGGATGAATTCCGTGCCTCGTCGATCATGGCGGACCGTGTCATGAACCACCCCAAGATCGAGGTTGCATGGAACTCGACGCTTGATGAGGTTGTAGGAGACGAGTTCGTGACAGGTGTCGTGTTGAAGGACACGGTAACGGGCGAAACTCGCGAGATGCCTACCGACGGTGTCTTCATCGCCATCGGCCATACGCCGAACACGGGTGTGTTCGCTGGTCAGATCGATCTTCATGAGACTGGCTACATCGTCACGAAGCCTGGCAGGACCGAAACGTCTGTCGAAGGCGTGTACGCGGCTGGGGATGTGTCGGACTCTGAGTATCGCCAGGCGGTTACCGCTGCTGGTATTGGATGCCAGGCAGCACTGGACGCCGAGCGCTGGCTCGAGGCATAGAAACGCAAGGAATCAGTATCTGGTCCTCGTTGTTGATACGAGGACCACGAGAGGAGATGACATGGGTCAGAACACGATCACAGCAACAGATGCAGACTTTGCGTCGATCATCGCTTCCGACACCCCAACCCTGGTTGACTTCTGGGCAGAGTGGTGTGGGCCGTGCAAGATGATGGACGCTCCGCTTGATGAGCTCGCCGGCGAGAGCACAGGGAAGCTCAATGTAGCGAAGTTGAATGTCGATGAGAATCCAGCAACGATGACGGCGTACTCCGTCATGAGTATCCCAACACTTATCGTCTTCAAGAACGGCGAAGAACAGCGCCGGTTCGTCGGTGCTCGGAGCAAGGGCCAATTGCAGTCTGAACTCCAAGACTACATGGGCTGACTCGAGGAACTGCAGCGGTTCAATTCGTGAGGCTTTTCCACCAGGGCGACCGGGGAGAGGGTGTCAGGGACATCCAGGCGAGGCTCGGCCCTCTCGGGCACAGCACACATGGAGATGCAGCTGGCGTCTTTGGAGACGCCACCCGAGAGGCTGTGGCCAAGTTTCAGCGCAGCCGAGGACTCCCTGTTGATGGAATAGTCGGACCAGATACCTGGCGCTCCCTTGTCGACGCTGGCTATCAACTCGGTGAACGACTGCTGTATCACAGGGTTCCCATGATGCGCGGTGACGACATCGAGGAACTCCAGGCTCGGTTGAACTCCCTTGGTTTCGACGCGGACAAAGTTGATGGGATCTTCGGTCCTGCGACGCTGACCGGGCTTCTGGACTTCCAGCACAACAGAGGCCTCGCAGAAGATGGGATCGCAGGCGAGTTGGTCGCGACCGAGTTGCGACTTGTAGGTGGGACCTCCCAGAAACTGGGAAGAGAGGCGGTGCGCGAGCGCCAATGGCTCCAGTCCCTCCCCGATTCCATCGCCGGACAGACCGTCTATATCGATCCCGATTGTCGCACCGATGCGGAAGCCAGGGCCACGTGGCCCGCGGGGATCGCGGCCGCCACGAGCTTGCGTCTGGTAGGTGGTCAACCGATCCTGAGTAGGAGCATTGACACCATGCCGGACACAACGGTGCGCGTCCAGCGGGCGAACCGGCTGAACGTCGACATCGTCGTCGGTTTCCTCGTTCCCGTCGATGGCGATGAGGGTGTGTTCTACTTCAGTTCGGAAAGGAGTCGTTCCGAAGCAGGGATGGCAATCGCTACCGCGGTGGCCGAACGGCTTGGCCTGTCAACGGCCGGGCGAACCATGCCGATCCTCAAAGCGACACGCTCGCCAGCGATCGTCGTATCGGTAACCGGTATGGACCACTCTGTTGGGACCCGCGTAGCGGAGGTTGTCACCTCCCTCTACGCCGAGAGGGTTCTCTCTCAACCGGAGGGATCGAACAGGTGACGATAGATCCGTTCGAGGTCTTGGGATGAGGAGTACCTGATCGTGATCTTCCCTCCTTTTCCCCTGTAATCGATTCTCACGTTGGTGCCCAACTTCTCCTGCAGTCGCTCTTCGAGTTCGATAATCGCAGCCGGCCGGGGGCCACGGCTACCAGGGATCTGACCATGTTCCTGGGTTGATCGCAGGCGCATCGCCTCTTCGACCCTTCGTACAGTCCACCCACCAGCCACGGCTCTGCGGGCGATGTGGATCGCGTACGCCTCGTCGTCTGTTCCGAGCAAGGCCCTTCCGTGGCCAGGCGTGAGTTCTCCTCTCACGAGAAGATCCTGGATTGGCGAAGGAAGGCCGAGCAATCGAACCGTATTGGTGACCGTGCTCCGACTCTTACCGACCTTCGTTGCAACCTCATCATGCTGCATTCCAAATTCTTCCATTAATTGCCTGTAGGCTGCAGCTTCCTCGAGAACAGAGAGATCCTCGCGCTGCAGGTTCTCCACAAGCGCCTCCACCAGGTTCGTCCTGCTATCGGTCTCGGCCCGTAGGACGACCGGTATCGACTCCAGACCCGCGAGTTTGGACGCTCGCAAGCGACGCTCTCCGGCTACAAGTACGTATCGGTCACCTGCACGACGAACGACGACCGGTTGAAGCAATCCAATGGACTCAATCGAAGCTGCCAATGACTCAAGGGCCTGCTCGTCGAAGTCGTCCCTTGGTTGTTCCGGGTTCGGGTCTATCTGGTCGACGGGGACCGTTTCGAAGGTGCCCCCAGTGTCGTCCTGCGGGATAAGGGCGTCGAGGCCCCTTCCCAGTCCGCTCTTACGCGCTGCCATGACGCCTCCTGAACTCGCGGGCCAATTCTCTGTACGCGATGGCTCCCCTTGACATCGGGTCGTACGCCTCTATCGGTTCGCCATACGAGGGTGCCTCAGACAAACGCACCGTTCGAGGTATCACAGTTTTGTACGCGGTCTCACCGAAGTGATCCCGAACCTGGGCAACAACGTCGCTCGAGAGAGTTGTACGGCCATCGAACATCGTTAGCACCACACCTTCGATCGTGAGTTGAGGGTTGAGCGAATTCTGGACGAGTTCGATGTTTCGCGTGAGTTGACTCACACCCTCAAGTGCGTAGTACTCACATTGGATCGGAATGAGCACCTCATCTGCAGCTGAGAGTCCATTGATCGTCAGCAACCCAAGAGAGGGTGGGCAATCGATCAGGATGTGGTCGTATTCTTCCTCTACCTCACCAAGAGACTTCTTCAGGCGTTGCTCTCTTGATAACATCGATACGAGTTCTATCTCGGCACCAGCAAGCTCGATTGTTGCAGGAATAACGTGAAGGTCCCGAACGGATGTCGGTTCGAGCACATCAGAAACCGGTGCGCCGTCCACAAGGATATCGTACATAGACATTTCGATGGATTCACGGTCGATACCCAGGCCCGAAGTGGTGTTGCCCTGGGGGTCCAGATCGACGATGAGGATCGTTTCCCCCTGTAGTGCAAGCCCTGCACCGAGGTTTATGGCTGTGGTGGACTTCCCGACCCCGCCCTTCTGGTTTGCAATCGCAACGATATTGCCCTGTGACACGGTCGATGCGCTCCTTGTACTACTAGACGTTACGCATCGTGAGCAGCCAGAACGGCGACTCGAGGATGCTGTCGCCTTCACGCGACACAACGAAGGTAACATTGTCCGGTGCGTTAGGCAGGGACGGTTGCTCAGATCGGCGAGATACTGCGAAAAGCCCCGTTCCCGCCGGCTTCACGATACCCGAAAGGGCACCGGCCGCCTGGACAATCGGGAGCGAGGCTCTGAAGAGCGCTACGTCGTAGACCGGTTCGACAACGGACACGTCTGCCGTCGTCACCGAGTAGTTCTCAAGACCGAGGATCCTGCAGGCTCTCAACGCTAGTTCGCTTCTCTTGCGCGAGCGCTCCACCAGAGCGAATTCCAAATCCGGCCTCATTATGGCCAGGGGAATCGAGGGGAGGCCCACGCCACCGCCAACATCGATGGCAACACTGGCATCAGGGGGTATTCCGATCTGGAAGGCAAGCGAATCCACGATGTGCCTGTCGAAGAGTCGGTCTCGCTCGGACGGCCCGATACCACCGGCCGGAAGCGCTTCCTCGCCGAGCCAGCTCTCGAACCGAATCAACGCCGCCCTCTGTCCTGAATCCAGCTCGATCCCGAGCCAATCTCCAATCGAGTCAAACGCCGCCCATCCATGTTCCATGTGAAACATGGTAATAGCGATGACCGATGACCGATGACCGATGACCGATGACCGATGACCGA